>JBAWAM010000995.1:0-4954 GCA_049589315.1 Myxococcaceae bacterium | reverse complement strand
ATCTTGGGCTGTGCGAGATGCGGCGCGGTCACAAGCCGGAGGCAATCAGGGCCTCTCTCACCGCGGTACGCCACGGCGACCTGAAGACGCGCCTGAATGCCTACTTCAATCTGTGGAAGCTAGGAGTATCGATTCCGCTAGCTGAGACAAGCGACCGGTGCGAACCGCTCAAGGCCATGCCGGAACTGGCCTGCACAGCTTCGACGAGTATTTGCCGTTGCTCGGAGTATCTCGGCGGAAACGGAGGTGGCGTGAGCCTCAGTCGCGCCCATTTCCCCGCCCTGGGGGACGTGTCTCGTAAACGGGTCGACAGGTGTACTGACGAGGACCCATTCATCAACACGACCGCGTCATTCTGGAGGACGACGAAGAACTGCGACTTCGCCTGGGGCTTTCGACCTCCCGCTGCGGATGCGGTCCTCGAGAGGTGCAAGAAGCAGATTTCGAATCCCGAACGCTGCGAGCATCTCCTGTGGGGGGCGTATTGCGATGCCGTGAACTGTTCGGACCAGGAAGCCATCAAGGACGCGAGAGCGGTCGGATTGAAGTTTACGAGGGCAGAGCGCGATGCCCTGGATCAGGCTGAGAAGAAATGCCTGCAGGCGAATGATGCGGAGATCGCCGCGACACAGCGCGAATGGGATTGGCGCGCCGGACCGTGCACTCCGATCGTGGCCGATCCATGCCGAGGATTCGTCGGCCTTGTGTGTCGGCGAGCTGTGCCAGGACCCGCGCGCTATTTCGCCGATGAGTTGTCGCGAGAGGGGTTCGCCGTGCGAGGCGAATCGGTTCCGGAGGAGTTCGAGGACCCGTAGCGCCCGAGGGCCTACGGCTGGATCGCGCAGGCGCTCGGATCGCCGATCAGCTCCTTCACGCCATCCCCGTCGGAGTCCCAGTTCTCGCGGCCGTAGACCACGTTGAACGCGGCGTCCCAGCACTCCGCGCCGCCGTCGACTTCCGTGTCGCCCACGTCCCCGCCCGTCACCAGGAGGTCTGCGCGTCCTGCGCCGCTCGACACCCAGCGGGTGGTGACCTGGAGGGTCTCCTTCGCGGCGGTGCCGCCTGCAGGTGCAGCGAGCCAGTCTGCGGTCACGTCGAAGCGCATCGAGCCGCTCTGGTCCGCGTACTCGTCGTAAACGTAGGCGAGGGTCCCGTTCACCGCCACGAGGTCCAGTTCGATGTGCAGGGGATCGGCGTCGGTCGCGTATCGAACGACGAGCTGTCTCAGGTTCGGGTCGTCGTTCGGCCCGGCCAGACTCGCCCTGCGAACGCGCTCGGCCTCGAGGCTGAACTCGCCGACGCCGCGGGTGAGGACCTGCGTGGGCTGGTACGTCCCGCCGATCGCCTCGATCCACTCCGCATCGCGCAGGCGGCGGATGTCGATGTGCCACTCGAAGTGCTCTGCGGGCGCGTCGTGCCGCTGGATGACCAGCCGGACTTCGCGCTCTACGAGCCCCGCCTGATCGCGGAAGGGGCCCCACTCGCGGTAGTCGTCGGCGCGCCTGGTGGGATTCAGCTTCTTCGCCCGCTCGAGGATCTCCAGCAGGTTGAAGATGCTCTTGTTCACGGAGTCGGCGGCGCCCCTCGTCCAGGCGTACGTGGTCGAAGGCGTGTTCAGCGCGAGGCCGTCGCGCCGCGTCGCGAGGCCCTGCTCGGCGGTCGAAGCCGGCGTCGGAAGCGCCACCTTGAGCTGATCTCGCGAGGGCAGGGCGTGCAGGAACTGGATGTCGGCGTTCGACCAGTTGCCGCAGCCGGCAGCGCCGATGACGGTCAGGGCGAGAAGAGCGATGGCACGAAGGCGTGTCTTCATGGCGGCACCTACAGCTCGTACCCGACGGCGGCAGCGAGCTCCCAGTAGCCGAGCGAGAGGTTCTCGTCGACGTTGTAGTGCAGGTAGTGAACGCGCGCGCGGACGCCGGCGCCCAGGCCCTGCGTGATCCGGAACT
The DNA here is from genome assembly GCA_049589315.1 of Myxococcaceae bacterium. Lineage (GTDB taxonomy): Bacteria > Myxococcota > Myxococcia > Myxococcales > Myxococcaceae > JBAWAM01. Next base: position 3,008 of record JBAWAM010000995.1, on the reverse strand, counting down.
TCAGCCCGCCGACCAGGCCGGGGGAGAACGTGGAGAAGAATTGTTCCGGGAGCGCGGTGTCCTCGAACTCTCGGGACATCACGATCAGCGCGAGCCGCGTGCCGGCGTACGGGACCCAGCGCCCCAGCGGCCATTCGGCGGTGATGCTGGTCCCCAGGGTCAGCTCGCTGAACTGGTAGGGGAGGTGGAGCCCGTCGAACTGGAGCGCCGCGCGGCTACCTCCGAAAGCGACGTCGAACCCGAGCAGCCAATCGCGGCGGAGGAAGTTGTGGAAGTTCGTCTCCACGCCGACCAGCGACGCCGAGGGGAACTGGTTGCGCAGATCGGGCCCGTCGAAGAACGACTGGTACGTCCCGACGAGCGCAAACGAGACCGACGAGTGAGGCTGGCGGTAGCGACCGGGGCCCTTCACCGGATCGTCGGAGAACGACGCATCTCGAAGCTGTGACTCCTCGACCAGCGTCATCCGACCGCCCGCGATCTGCACCTCGCCGACCCGGAGCCGGTCCTCGAGTCGACGCTTGACCCGGTACTTCCCCGGCGGCACGGCGATGCGCTTCTCCGTATCAGCCTGCTTCCACACCTCGGCGACCACGAAGCCGCGCGCGTCGACCACGAACCATGCGCCGGCCGGCGCGTCGGCGGGGAAGAGCAAGCCCTCGCGGCGATCCACCAGGTCCGTCAGCACGAGATCGCCGTTGCCCTGGAAGTCGTAGCTGTAGGTGGGGTGCTGCGCGCCGGCGGAGCTCTCGGCGGTGTCGGCGACGGTCCGCTCATACGCGTAGGCGTACGCCTCGGAGAGGCTGACCCGGCCGTCGCGCGAGTGGTCCGCATCTCCGAGCAGCCCGCTGGCGAGGTGATGGGAGAAGTAGCTCCCGCCGATCAGGTCCGACTCCTGCGAGTCCTCGTCCGCGGCGCTCGAGGTGAGCAGCACGAGCCCGCGCGCGTCCTGCGCGGCGTCGGCTTCGATCGCGAATTTGGGTGCTCGGCGAACGCCTTTGCGCCGGGTCATCGCTCCGGATTGGCATGCGTCGAAGATCCCCACGCGAACGTCGGCGGGCGCCTGGGCCAGGCGGTTCTTCAAGGCCGCAAACGGAAGCTGCGTGCTCCCCAGCCGCAGCGCGCCGTCCTTCGCGTGGCCGGAGTAGTAGACGATCAGCGCGGTCCGCTCGCCGCGCTGGCGGGCTTCCTGCGAGCGCCGCTCTGCCTGGGCCAGGGCACCCAGGAAATCATCGGACGTTCCATTCAGCATCAGCGCCGCGTCGTCTGCACGTACCCCGCCCAATCGCACCAGGATGTCATGCAGCTTGCGCGCGTCGTCGCGTGCGTACAGGAGCGGGCGGGTGCCTTCGCCGCCTTCGTCGTTCCCTGCGAGGACGGCGAACCGGCGGATTCCTCCCGCGACTGCCGGGAGTGCGGTCAGCAGCGACAACGTCACGCACAGCCATGCTGCTGTGCGGAGGAGCGTCACGGGCCCTCCTGCGGCTTCAGCACGGTGCGGTGGAACTGCGCGCCCGGAAGCTCCAGTGCCGCGATCTTCGCGACGTCACCTCCCGCAGCACCGTACGCCCGCTTTGCCGCGGCGGAGACGGCATCCACAGCGAGGGGCTCGTCGCTCAGGACGACGATCACCCTCTCGGCGCCGCGGCCTGTGAACTCGAGGGAGCCGGGGAAGAAATGGAGCTCTGCCGGATCCGGCTCGGTGGGAAGGCTCCGGCCCTCTTCTGGATACAGGGGGCTGATCTCGCCTTCCGCGTCGATCGAGATCGCCAGCACCCAGGGGTAACCGCCGCTCTTGTAGCCGATGCGCACGCGCTCGCCGGCGCCGAGTGGCTCGGGGGCGTCCGCCGCTGCGGTTCGCTGGGGATGGCCCGACTGCCCGGCGATCCGCAGCGTCATGTCCGCGCCGCCCTTCACCCGGTTGAGCTGGGCGTGCCTCTGCGAAGGCTCGACCAGCGAGAGCAGTCCGGGGGTCGCCACCATCAGGGCGATGGCGGCGGCAACGCCCATGGCCGGATACAGCCAGCGCGCGCGCGGCGGCTCGGCACGGTGGGGACGCCGGATGGCACGGGCCACTCCGGTGCTGAAGCGATCGAACGGGATGTTTGCCTCGAAGCGGCGCTGCTCCTCGTCGAACGCGCGCAGGCGGGCGCGGCAGTGCGAACAACCGTCGAGGTGCGCGCGGAACTGCGAGGCTTCGTCCGCCGCGAGCTCGTCCGCCCGAAGCCGACGCAGCGAGAGCTCTCCCGGATGCAGCTCAGCGCTCATGACCGCAACTCCTGACCGCTCACCCGGGCGAAGTGCTGCAGCCGTTTGCGGATGGTCGGGACCGACCGCCCGAGCAGCTGCGCCACTTCCTCCAGGGTCATCTCGTCGACGTGGTAGTGGATCGCCGCCGCCTGGGTCTCCTCGTCGAAGCGCGACAGGATCGAGCGCACCAGCTCACGCACCTCCATCACCTGGTGCACCGTGCTCTCCTCCGACCGGGCCTTTTCGTCGCGCTCGAACAGACGCCTCCAGCCGGCGCGCTCGGAGCGGAGCAGATTCAGGCAGTGGTGGGTCGCGATCTTCATGAGCCAGGTGAGGGGAGAGGCTTCGTTCCGGAATGAGGCGCCGTGGGTCAGCGCCCGGGCGAAGACGTCCTGCATCGCGTCCTCGGCCCGGGCAGGTTCCTTGAGAAGGTACAGACACCGTCCGTACACCGCGCCACCGTGGCGGGCGTACAGCTCCCGCACCTCGTCGCGCGGACTCGCGCTCCGACCACCTTCCATCACCTTCAGCACGGGCGAGGGCATCGATCGAGGGCGCCCGCGCACCAGCTTCGGCGCGCGGGCGAGGCTCCTTCTGGACTACAGCGAGGAGTACGCCGCGGTGGGGAAGGCGCAGGCGATCTCGTCGCCCCAGCCGTAGAACGGGGCCCAGCTCGCCACCAGGTACTGGCTGTCGAAGTTGGCGTCCCAGCACTCATTGGCGGTGGCGTCGGAGACCAGGTCACCGCCGCTCGCCCT
>JBAWAM010000994.1:0-7099 GCA_049589315.1 Myxococcaceae bacterium | reverse complement strand
AGGCTCCGGTTGTTGGCCGATCGCTTCAGCGCCTCCTCGATGGCCGCGCGCTCCGTCTCCCTCTTTCGTGCATCGAGCGGACCTGAGACTGGACCTGACACCGGACCCGAGGAAACGGACGGGGCGGATTGACGGCGAAGTTCGCGCTCCACGTCGGCGGAGGTGATCCGCTGCTGATCGGAAAGCACGACGAGCCGCTCGATGAAGTTCTGCAGCTGGCGCACGTTCCCGGGCCAGGCCTGAGCTTCGAGGAGACGGATGGCGGCGGGGTCGAGGCTCGCTCCCGGCCGACCGTTCGCCCGTCCGAGCGCGGCGCAGAGACCATTCGCGAGCCGCTCGATGTCGTCCGGCCGCGAGCGCAGGGGCGGCATCCAGATCGGGACCACGTTGAGCCGGTAGAAGAGATCCTCGCGGAACTCCCCGCGCTGGACCATCTCCTCGAGCGGGCGATGCGTCGCGGCCACGAAGCGCACGTCGGCGGAGAGGGTCTGCGTTCCTCCCAGCCGCTCGAACTGCCGATCCTGGAGGATTCGCAGGAGCTTCACCTGGACGGCCGGGGTGATGTCACCGATCTCGTCCAGGAACAGCGTTCCTCCCTCGGCCAGCTCGACGCGGCCGGGCTTTCGGGTCGCTGCGCCGGTGAACGCGCCTTTCTCGTAGCCGAACAGCTCGCTCTCCAGCAGCGCGTCCGGAAGGGCCCCGCAGTGGACCTTGATGAAGGGGCCCGAGCGCCGCGGACCCAGCGCGTGCAGCGCCCGCGCGGCCAGCTCCTTTCCCGTGCCGCTCTCTCCCCGAATCAGGACCGAGGCACTCCCGGCCGCGGCGCGGCGGATCAGCTCGTTGGCCTCGTTCATCGCGAGGGACTCGCCGATCATCCCCTCGGGTTGCGCACCGGGCTCGGCCTTCTCCAGATCGTTCCGCAGCGCCTTCCGTACCACGAAGAGGAGCTCTTCGCGGTCGAACGGCTTGAGGATGAAGTCGGAAGCGCCGGCCTTCATCGCCTCGACGGCAAGGGGGACGGTGCCATGGGCGGAGATCATCACCACCGGAATCTCCGGCCAGCGCGACCGACTCTCGGCGAGGAGCTGCATCCCATCCATCCCCGACATCCGGAGGTCGGTGATGACCAGATCCGCGGGTCTGCGCTCCAGGTCCGCGAGCGCCTGCTCCGCGGAGCCCACGTGCCGCGCCTGGAGGTTTGCCTGGTGCAGGAGCGCGGTCAGCACCCTCGCCACGGCCACGTCGTCGTCGACCACGAGTACCGCGCGCTGTTCAGACACGCTCCACCCTCCCGGGTTTGCAAGGCAGGTTCATGCGGACCACGGTTCCACTTCCTTCACGGCTCGACAGGGTGATCGTTCCGCCGTGGGCCTCGACGACCTGCCGCACGAAGGCGAGACCCAGCCCACTGCCGCTCGCCTTGGTGGTGAAGAGCGGGTCGAAGGCGCGTTCGCGGGTGCGCGCATTCATGCCCCGACCGGTGTCCTCGACCGAGAGGACGATGCGATCCGGGACCTCGCCCGGTGCTGTCTTGACGCTCACGGTTCCTCCGGAGGGCATGGCCTCGAACGCGTTCCTGAGCAGATTCTCGAGGGCATTGGACACCAGATCCGGGTCCAGCTCGCACGCAGGGAGCTGATCCGCCAGCTCGGGCCGGACCTGGATGCGCGCCGTCGAGGCAAAGGCCTGAAGCGCGAGCACGTTCCCCACGAGTTGATTGAGCTCCATCGGAGCGAGCAGCGGCTCGACGCGGGCGAGGCGTTGATACTGATCGACCACGCGTTGGAGCCGCTCCGCCTGCTCATGGATGAGGTCGATGAATTCCGGCCCACTCTGCAACAGCGTTCCCCGGGCCACCTCTTCCTTGAGGAACTGGGTCGCGCCCTTGAGCGCGGCGAGAGGGTTCTTCAGGTCGTGCGCCAGCTGCGCGGAGAAGCGGCCCAGGGTCGCCCACTCGTGCAGATGGTCCCTCTCGGCCAGAAGCGGTCTCACCGCCCGCTGCGCGATCGCCGCCACGGTGAGCGTCGCTCCGGCAATCAGCGCCACCACGACGGCAACGTCCCTGCCCAACACCCGGTGCAGGATCACCCAGGCGAGCGCGCAGACGAACGTGAGCGCGATCCACTGCGCCACCACGCGACTCCACTTTTCCGGGCCGAAGACGCGAAGACGCAACGCCAATGCGACCAACAGGGCGCTGAACAGGAGCGAGCCGACAGGTCCGAGTCGGGGGACGGGCAGTCCGCCGGCCGCGAGGATCTCGGTCGAGCCCAGCGCCGTGATGACGACCGCCGCGAGCAAGAGGATCCCCGTGCGAAACCGTTCCGCGGCACTGGGCGTATTGCGCAGGTGCTGCAAGAGCAGAACGGTTCCCCCACAGATCACCGGAATCAGGAGAGACAGATGGACGTCGGCCCAGCTCGGAAACCCGGTGAAGGGGATGAAGTCGGGGTGGAGCCCGTCGGCCAGCGAGACCGCCGACAGCAATCCGAACGCGCCGTAGGACGCGTAGAGCACCGGCTCGAGGCGACGCCGCTGCCCCACGAAGCTCAGCACCAGGTGCAGCACGAGCGGGCCGGTGAGCGGCGACGCCGCCAGATCCATCCGGTTCCAGAAGCCATGTCCCGACAACTCGTATTCGAGTCCCGCGAGGTTCCACGCGAACATGACCAGGGCCAGCGCCGCGAGCGGGAAGCCCAGCGCAGTTCGAGCCCCGCGCCGGAACACCAGCAGGGCGAGCGCGAGGGCGCCGGCGCAGGTGATCAGAGTGAGCGGGACCTTCAGGAGCATTGGCTCAGAACCTTACTCCCTCCGATGGAGGCCAGCCTGTCTCACGGCGAGAGGGTGATCGCCAGCGGCTCCGGCGCGTAGGGGATCGCCGCACGACAGAGCGTGGCGCCGTCACAAAGCTCCACGTGGGCCAGCGGCCCATACGGAGGCATGGCGGGCTGGAGGTTCCAACTCAGCGACGCAGCACCGGGCTCGAGTGAAGCCGGCAGGGTGACCTCGACCTGGCGATTCTGGAACCAGGCGGCATCGAGGCAGTCGTGCGTGCCGTCATGCTCCAGTCCGACCACCTCACCGTCCTCGCATTGGGCGATGGGCGTCCTACCGTCCAGATAGGAGAGCTCGTCATCGGGCTGATCCCAGGCAATCTGGACCTGATCGCCCGCATGAACCGGGCCCGCCGAGACGAGCGAGAGAGTGCGCCGGTTGAAGAGGCCGGGAACGAGCACGGTGATCGTCTTGCTCGAGTCCTCGATGACGAAACTTGAAGGCTCCGCGCCCAGGGGCGGAATGGGCAGCGAGAACGTGGGCTCGTCGCAGATCTCGCCCCCGAGAACCGAGGACTCGAAGGAGCCCAGACTCTCGGCCTTCATCTCGCGGCCATTCAACGTCGCGTGGACATCGGAGGAGAGCACCACGCACGAGTGGGCGGCGGCGCTGCCGTCAGAGCTCTCAACCCGCGGGACCGAGAGTCTAAGCTCCAGAGACACAGCGCCCGTGGTTGGGTCGGTGCGGCTCCCGATGTCCACCTGGAGGTGGGGATACTGGTCGAGTTCAGATCCGGAGCGACCGCATCCTGCAACCAGCGCGACGACTGCGACTCCGAAAAAGATGTGGCGAGACATGTCTTTCTCCCGTGTTGAGGGTTGCCGTGCCGTTCTGCAGATCACGGGCCAGGCGGTCCCTGAGGGAGACAGCGAACGGAGTGTGCACGTACGTGCACAGGGGTGTGCAGCGGCGCGTGACGATGTTCCCGTCCGCGCTGAGTCAGCCGATGCCCAGCTCCTCGAGCTTGTTGTAGAGCGTGCGTCTATTGTTGCCGCGACCGAGCGCGTCGAGAGCGCCTCCCGCTCCGCAGCGACTCGTGCCCCTCGATGCAGGTGGTATGTCTCGCGGGCATCCGCCGCGGGCAAGCGGCCAGGGAGTGGGCGGCGAATCATGGACGAGCAGACTCCGGACGAGCCACGCGACGTAGGGATGGATCCCCGACGGGTCGAGCGGCTGGTGCAGCACTTCCGCGACGCGACTGCCCGCGGGTTCGTGCCGGGTGGCCAGCTCGCGGTGCGCCGGGCGGGAAGGTTGGTGGTCGACGAGGCCGTGGGCGTCCTGCGCGGGTTCCGGGAGTCGGAGGGCGTGCCCCGCGATCCGGTGGCCCCGGACAGCGAGTTCCTCGTCTTCTCCGCGGGAAAGCCGGTGGTGGGCGTGGCCATCGCGATGCTCGAGTCCAGGGGCGTGCTGGATCCCTCGGCGCCTGTGTCGCGGTACTGGCCCGAGTTCGGCGCCCACGGCAAGGATGGCATCACCGTGCTCGACGTGCTGACCCACCGCGCGGGCGTTTTCACTCCGGCGCTCATGACGGCTTCCGCCCGTTGGTCGGACTGGGACGGCATCTGTGAAGAGCTCGCGACCGCGTCGCCGCGGTATCCGCGCGGGACCTTCGCCTACATGCCCTACGAGTTCGGGTGGATCCTGGGCGAGGTCGTGCGGCGCGTGACGGGCAAGGACTTCGGTGCCTTCGTGCGCGACGAGATCGCAGCACCGCTGGGCTGGGAGCACTTCGCCTTCGGCGTGTCCAGCGAGCGGGCGCGCGCACTCGCGCGTCCCTACTGGCTCGGCGCGGGCCGCACGGTGGTCGCAGGCGAGGACCTCTCGAAGTCGTTCGAGGAGACGAACCGGCGCGAGGAGGCCGCGACGTCCGTCGTCCCCGGAGGCGGACTGGTGACCAATGCACGAACATTGGCGCGGTTCTATGCCTGGGTGCTGGACGGTTGCCCCATGCCCAGCGGCCAGTCTGCCGTTCACCCCGAGGTGCTCCACGCATACACCTCGAGGGAGCACTTCGGGTTCGACCGGAGCAACCGCGTGCCGCTGGCCGTGGGCCGGGGCTTCGTGGTGGGCACACCCTGGCCGTCGGCATATGGCGCGTGGGGCACCAGCGCCTGCTTCGGGCACCAGGGCGCGTTCTGCTCGCTCGGCTTCGCGGACCGCGACCGGGACCTGGCTGTGGCGATCGTCACCAACGGCAACCACGGTTTGATGCAGACCTCGAGGTTCCTCACCACGATGCTGCGCCACGCCCGCGCTGCGGCAACGGGCTGAGCGCGGCGCGACACTGACGTTCCGCGGGTCAAGGGCGCGGAGCCACGCCCCCGGGAACGTGGCAGGGGATCCGCAGCCGTGCGTCACTCCGCCCGCAGTGACCGGCAGCTCGTCGTCCCGTGTCCGGCGGAGCGGGGCGAAGGAGCCCTGGCATGCTGCGTGCTCATTTGTGGCGCATGAGACTTCTGGCCATCGGCTTCATCTGGTTGGGCTGCGCATTGGCGTGGCTCGTGTTGGGGACCACGCTGCAGGTTCGATCCGGCGAGAGCTCGGGGGAGCTGCACCGCGAGGTCTCCGAGCTGTGGGGGGCGCCCATGACGCAGCAGCCGCTGCAGGCGCACTACCGCGAGCGCGTGGAGCGCCGGGAGGTCACCACCACGGTCGATCCGCAGGGGCGTGAGACGCAGACCGTGCAGCGGCGCGAGGAGTGGGTGGACGTCCCGCTCGAACTGGTGCGCACGGTGGGCAAGGTGCACCTGGCGCTCGAGCAGCGGCGCAAGGGGCTCCTCTGGTTTCCCACCTACGTCGCCGACGTGGAGCTCGCCTACGCCGTGGAGAACGGCAGCGAAGCCGCGCGCGCGGTGGTCCATCGCTTCCCCTTTCCCGGGAACGACGTGAGCCTCGACGACTTCACGGTGCTCGATGCCGACGGAAAGCAGCGTCAGGTGCGCATCGACGAAGGAGGCGCGACCTGGACGCTGGACGTTCCTCCCGGCGCGCGGACCGAGCACACCGTGCGCTACCGCGCTCGAGGCACCTCACGCTGGGAGTACGGGCTGGGGCAGGGCGGCCAGGCCCGGGACGTCACCCTGACGGTGGAGACCGACTTCGCGGAGGTCGACTTCCCCTCCGGGACCCTCTCGCCCACCAGGCACGGTCCGCACGGGAACGGCTGGCAGGGGACCTGGGAGTTCGAGCGGCTCATCACCACCCGCTCCCTCGGGCTCGAGCTGCCGCAGCTCATCAACCCCGGACCGCTCGCCAGCCGGATCACGTACTTCGCGCCGGTAGGGCTGCTCTTCTTCTTCTTCGTGGTGGCGCTGCTGGCGGCCGTGCGCGGAAGGGAGCTCCACCCGCTGCACTACTTCCTGCTCGGCTGCGCCTTCTTCGCCTACCACCTGCTCTTCGCCTACCTGGTGGACCTGGTGACGCTGCAGTTGGCCTTCGCCCTGGCCAGCGCGGTCTCGATCTTCCTGGTGGTGACCTACGCGCGGCTCTTCACCGGCTGGCTCTTCGCGCTGCGCGAGATCGCGCTCGCCCAGCTCGTGTACCTGGTGGTCTTCTCGCTCACCTTCCTGCTGGAGGGGCTCACCGGGTTGGCGATCACCGTGCTCGCCATCCTGACGCTCTTCATGATGATGCAGGTGACGGGACGTCGCTCTCCGGCCTCACCCGCGACGCCGGCCCTGCAGCCGGCCTCCTCGGGCCCATAGCGCATCGTAGACGCGATCGATGGAGAAGGCCGTCACGGCCGATCGCGGTGTCACTCCCACTCCCGATGGGTCAGCAAATCGAGGCCGTCCAACTCAGCGTCACTGCCGCGTTGGGCGCGTGAGCCAATCCTGCACTTTGGAGAGTTCCTTCTTCTTGTCCCGGCGCGCGTACCCGTCCCGCGCCTGCGTCGCGAGCTCCGCTGGCGATCTTTGCGATCGCCGCGACGTGGGTGCTCTCGATCGTCGGCGCCGTCCTGTTCTTCAGATCCGCAGGCCGGCAAAGAACGACACGTTCACGCCCGTGACGTTCCAGTACACGTCCTCGCCCCACGGCGTGTACTCACCGACGGGCAGCGGGTATCGGACCATGCCGTAGCGAAACCGCGTCTCGGAAGGGGACTGACGTCTCGAGATCGTAGGCCGTGATGCCGCCTCGACATTTCAGTGGGCGTCACTCGTGAGCACGAACTGGGTGTGAGGACGGCCGTAGGCCATGAGGTCTCGCTGAAACTGGAACCCGAGCTTTGTCAGGACGTGTGCCGACGCTGGGTTGGCGGCAT
>JBAWAM010000993.1:0-1540 GCA_049589315.1 Myxococcaceae bacterium | reverse complement strand
TCGGCCCGAGCTCCGTGTGCGACTCCACGTGAGGGGCTTTCCGTCGATCTCCGCGAAGGGGGTCGGCATCAGGCTTGATTCGAGTTTCCGCTCCGCGGGCGTGAGTTCCCCAGCATCTTCGCTGGGTTGAGCTTTCCCGTCGGCGTGAGGTCGTTTTCGCGCGGCACGCGCGTTCGCACGGCGTTTTCCGGCCGATTTCTGATCCGGCCCGCACAACTTCTGCGCGTCCGTCTCGATCCTTTGCTCTGAGGAAGTGGATGGGCGGGGCCTGGCAGCCCCACCCACCCCAGACGCGGCAAACACCGTGAGTGCGGACGCCGCAGGAGCAGATGATCATGTCGAGGTTCGAAGGGCAACTCGCCCGCGCGGTGAAGCGCTGTCGGGTTGAGTGGGATTCGGAAGTAGTCGACCCGAGAGACCGGAGGGGGCGTCGCCACAAGCACCACGGACTGCTGAACCTCCTCGTCCTGGGCTTCGCGTCGGGACTCTCGACGCTGCGACGGATCGAGGAGTTGTCGGCAGACCTCCGGAAGGCTGCGCGGGCCGTTCTCGGCCTCCGCAGAACCGTGTCGGACACGACCCTGTACATGCTTCTCAGCAGCCACGCGGTCGCAGGGTTGCGGAACACCCTGGTCGCACAGGTCAAGGCGCTCTGGCGTGGCAAGCGCATCTCCAACGACCTGTTCCCGTTCGGGGTCCTGAGCTTCGACGGCAAGAGCGTTTGGTCGAGCGCTTGGAAGAGCATCGAAGGCGCCAAGGAGATGGTCACCGAAAACGGCCTCGTATTCTCGTCGCTCGCGATGCTGAACGCGGTGCTGGTGTCGTCGTCGGTGCGTCCCTGCGTCGACCTTCAACTCATCCGCGAGAAGTCGGGGGAGTCGCCCGCGTTCCGCGAGATGATCCGCCGCGTGGCCGCGGCGTTCCACTCGATGTTCGACATCGTCACAGGTGATGCCGGACTGATGTGCCGCGAGAACGCTGCGCTCATCCGGGGACTTGGAAAGCACTTCGTGTTCACGGTGAAGGGCAACCAGCAGCGCCTGTTCGGGCTCGCCGAGCACATCTTCGGCTCCTCGAGCGCATCGGCCCGGGTCACGACAACCGAACGCCGCAACGGTGCCACGGTCACCCGGATATTGGACACCCAGGTCGTGAGCGATGTCGTGGACGGCATCGGCATCTATGGCGCGCAGGAACTCTGGCGCATCGAGCAGGAGACCGAATCGGACGCGGGAGAGCGCACGACGGAAGTGCGCTACTTCATCAGCTCGCTGCCGTCCCGGAAGCTGTCGCCCACACAAAAGCTGCAACTCGTACGACTGCACTGGGGCATCGAGAACAACCGGCACTGGACCATGGACGTGATGTTCGAAGAGGACGACCGTCAGCCGTGTCAGCTCTCGCGGCGCTCGGTCGAAGTCGTCTGCTGGCTGCGCGCGTTGGCCTACAACCTGGTGGCGAGCCTGCGCACCGCGGCGAGGCAGAAGGACCGGCGACCGCAACCGTGGCGCCGCACGATGCAGCGAATACGCGACCTGCT
>JBAWAM010000992.1:0-5031 GCA_049589315.1 Myxococcaceae bacterium | reverse complement strand
GTGATGATGGGGACCACCGTGGTCGGCTCTTCGTTTGGATCGCTTTGGCGCCGGATCGGCGGGAGCTCTGGCACCAGCGGGACGCGTTCCGTGATGGTCCGCGCTTCGTCGGAGCGCGGCTGCGCGGCGGGCCGGTATTCGGGCTGCGTCTTCTCCAGGTCGGGAAGGGCCTGCTCGGGAGTGGGGCGAAGAAGGCGATAAAGCGATTCGGTGAGCACGTAGACGAAGCGGACGTGTCCGAAAACGACCCTGTCGCGATCGTTCAGCTCGAGCTCCCCCTCTACCTCGATGTCGTTCACGAAGGTGCCGTTGGTCGAGTCGAGATCGACCACGGAGCAGCGTCCGTGGGCCCACCGAAGCTCTGCGTGGCGCTTCGACACGGAGCTGTTTTCGACCACCAGGTCGCTGTCGGGGGCGCGGCCGACCCTGAACGTCGTTCCGGAGCCGCGGCCCGGGGCCGCTGTCCAGAGGACCGTCAGGGAGGTCTCGGGCGGGGGCTGAGCCTGGATGAGCGCAAACGCGCCGAGTCGGGACGTGAAGGCTCCCAACGTCATCGTTCCTCGCAGCGCCCGGGCGTCGCGAACGGTGAGCACGGGACGAAGCGTATGTCGCCCGGTCGTCGGGTCGCAACAGGTCGGGGGAGGTGACTTCCGGGGCCGGCAGACTCATGTCACGGGGGTGGCGAAGCGCACGCACCTAGAGGAGACCGCGGCACCGCTGGTCCCGGCGAACCCGACGCTCGTGAAGCTTCGAAGGGCCGCAGCGGGTTGCCGAGCGTGCGACCTCTGGGCGCGTGGAACCCAGACGGTTTTCGGAGAAGGGGGCGCGGACGCGACCGTCATGTTCGTGGGCGAGCAGCCAGGCGACCGAGAGGACCTCGAAGGGCGTCCCTTCGTCGGCCCCGCCGGTGGGCTCCTCGACAAGGCGCTCGCAGCCGCGGGCATCGACCGCCGGGAGGTCTACATCACCAATGTGGTGAAGCACTTCAAGTGGGAGGCGTCTTCGGGCAAGCGACGTCTGCACGCGAAGCCGAACCAGAAGGAGATCACGGCGTGCCGCCCGTGGCTCGACTCCGAGCTCGCGGTGGTCCGACCCAGGGTGATCGTGTGCCTCGGCGCGACCGCCGCCCAGGCGCTCCTGGGCAAGGCGTTCAAGGTCACCGAGCGCCGGGGGCAGTGGGTCACCGGGTCGTCGCTCGCGTCGCTGGTGATGGCCACCGTGCACCCCTCGTCGGTCCTCCGCCAGAAGGACTCCGAGAGCCGACATGCCGAGATGGCGCGCTTCGTCGACGACATCCGCCGCGTGGGCGAGGCACTGCACGGGGCCGAATACGCTCCGCCCGGGTGACACCGCGGCGCGTTTGTGTAGTGTGCACCGCCATGCGCTTCGACACCCTCGCAATCCACGCCGGCCAGGAGCCGGATCCGACCACCGGGGCGATCATGACCCCGGTCTACTTCACCTCGACCTACGTGCAGTCCGGGCCCGGAGAGCACAAGGGCTTCGAGTACAGCCGCACGCGCAACCCGACCCGCGATGCATTGCAGGACTGCCTCGCCTCGCTGGAGGGCGCGAAATTCGGTGCGGCTTTCGCCTCCGGTCTGGCCGCGACGGACATGCTGATGCACATGCTGGAGGCCGGCGATCACGTGGTCTGCTCGGACGACGTGTACGGCGGCACCTTCCGCATCTTCGACAAGGTCTTCAAGCGTCACGGCATCACCTTCTCCTGGGTCGACATGTCCGACCTCTCCAACGTGGAGAAGGCGATCACCCCGAAGACGAAGATGATGTGGGTGGAGTCGCCGACCAACCCGATGCTGAAGCTGGTGGACCTGGCGCGCGCCGCGGAGCTCGCGAAGAAGCACAAGCTCATCTCGGTGTGCGACAACACCTTCATGACCCCGTACTTCCAGCGCCCGCTGGACTTCGGGTTCGACGTGGTGACGCACTCGACCACCAAGTACCTCAACGGCCACAGCGACTGCGTCGGCGGCTTCGTCTGCACCAATGACCAGGCGATCGCGGACAAGATGTACTTCCTGCAGAACGCCGTCGGTGCCGTTCCGGGGCCGATGGACTCGTTCCTCGTGCTCCGCGGCGTGAAGACGCTGCACGTGCGGATGGAGCGCCACGCGCAGAATGCGATGAAGCTCGCCGAGTTCCTCCAGAAGCACCCGAAGGTGGCGAAGGTCACCTACCCGGGGCTGACGACGCATCCGCAGCACGAGCTCGCGCGGAAGCAGATGAAGGGCTTCGGCGGGATGATGACCTTCGAGATCAAGGGCGGGCTCGAGGCGGCGCGGAGCTTCCTGCGGACCGTGAAGGTCTTCGCGTGCGCTGAGTCGCTCGGTGGCGTGGAGTCGCTGATCGAGCACCCGGCGATCATGACCCACGCCTCGGTGCCGAAGGAGACGCGGGAGTTGCTGGGGATCAGCGACGGCCTCATCCGCCTCTCCGTGGGCATCGAGGATGCGCAGGACCTGATCGACGACCTGGCGAAGGCGCTAGAGGTCGCCTGAGCCGCCCGCCGCTACTTCAGCGGAACCATCGTGTCCGCGAGGCAGTCCGGGCAGTAGCGTGCCTGTGACTCCTCGCGGCCACAGCAGCGGCACCGGTATCGGGCGTCACTCTCCCGGACCTCGAGACCGGGCGGTTCGGGTCCATCGTCCGGGGAGCCGGGATCGAGCTGCTGTTGCCAGCGCTGTTCCTCCTCCTTCCTTCGCCGCTCCTCGTTGTGGTCGAAGAGCCAGATCAGACTGCGAACGATCGACATGACCCCAACGTAAGACGGGCCCGTGAGGGCGCAAACGCTCGCGCGAGCGCCCGCAGTGGCGGGTGCCGCCAAAGCCCCAGAAACGACGAAAGCGCGTCCCGGAGATCGGAACGCGCCTTTCTAACTCGTCGTGCCATGTCACATGAATTCAGGGAGCGGCGGCTGCGGTCCCGGGACGATTCCAGCGATGTCTGGATCGTCTGCCCCGACCTGGCGGGGACCGCGGTCGGACTTCTCTTTCTTCCGCTCGACCCGCTTTGCTTCCTTTTCCTTGTTCTTCTGCTGGCGCGCCAGCTCCTTCTGCCTCTTTGAGAAGTTCCCCTGCATCAACCCACCTCCTGTACCTGTATCCACTGAAAGTAGAGATGGTGACCCACGGGCGAGAACCGGCTCGCGGAATCACCATCTCCAGACTGTGGCAAAGCCCATAGCCCAAATCATTGGATGGGTCCAACGACCAGGATGCCTGCTCGAAGAGCAGTCAGTTTCCATGGCCCTTCGCACGGATCAGAACAACACCCGTTGCCGGGTTATTCAGGCATTCATCCGCCTTGCGAGGTACTCGATCAGATCGATCTTGGTGACGATGCCGATCACCTTCTCGTTCTCCTTCACCACGGCGACATTGTCGCGGGCGAAGACGTCTCGGAGCGCCTGGATGCTGGCACCCGGCGAGACGACGCCCTGCATCGGCGCGACGATCGAGTCGATCGCATCGCTCATCTTCTTCGCGCCGGACACCAGGGTGTTGAGCAGGTCGTACTCGTGGATCATCCCGGCGGAGCGCCCGTTCTGATCCTCGACCGGCATCTGGCTGATGCCGTACTTGCGCATGGACTCCACGACCTGACCGATCTGGTCGCCCTTCTTCGCGGTGATGAGCTCCAGCTTGCGCGAGGAGATCACGTCGCGGACGGTGCCCGGGCCCTTGTCGTCGACGATGAAGCCGTTGTCCCGCATCCACTCGTCCGAGTAGAACTTCGAGATGTAGCTGCTTCCGCCGTCGGGCAGGATCACCACGATGGTCTTGCCCTTGCCGAGCTCCTTCGCCAGCTGCACGGCCACGTGCACCGCGGAGCCGGAGGAGCCGCCGGCGAAGATGCCCTCCTCGCGCGCCAGCCGACGTGCGGCGAGGAAGCTCTGGCGATCATCGACCTGACGGATGTCGTCGACGACCGAGAAGTCCATCGCCTTGCACAGCATGTCCTCGCCGATGCCCTCCACCTTGTAGGTGTGCGGCTCGGAGAGCTTGCCCGTCTTGAACCAGCCCTCGTAGACCGAGCCGATCGGATCGACGCCGACGTTCTTCACGTTCGGGTTCTTCTCCTTGAAGTACCGTCCCGCGCCGCTCATGGTGCCGCCGGTACCGAGGCCCGCGACGAAGAAGTCGAACTTCCCTTCGGTCTGCTCCCAGATCTCCGGGCCCGTCGAGTGGTAGTGCGCTTCGATGTTGTCGGGGTTGTGGTACTGGTTCAGCGCGTACGCGCCCGGCGTCTCGCGGGCGATCCGCTTGGCCGTCTCGTAGTAGCTCTGGGGACTGTCGGCGGGGACGTTGGTCGGGGTGACCACCACCTGGGCGCCCAGGGCCTTGAGGCGGTTCACCTTCTCGGTCGACATCTTGTCCGGCATGGTGAAGACGCACTTGTAGCCACGGACCGCGGCCCACAGCGCGACACCCATGCCGGTGTTGCCGGAGGTGTTCTCGACGATGGTGCCGCCCGGCTTCAGCTGACCTTCCCGCTCGGCCTTCTCGAGGATGTACATGGCCATGCGGTCCTTGATCGCACCGCCCGGGTTCATGAACTCGCACTTGACCAGGACGGTGGCGTCCTCGGGGCCGACGAGCTTGTTGAGTTTGACCAGCGGCGTATCGCCGATTGCGGACAGGATGTTTTCGTGGACCTTCATGGCGTCTCTCGGATAACGGGCAAACTGCCGCGCTTATACCGGAGTTCCCGCCGGCGGGGGGCCAAACCTCGGCGGCCGGCCGGGCGGGGAGGCGCGGTCGATCAGGTCCGCTTCTCGAAGCGCTCGGCCTTCATGAGCGACTCGATGCGCTCGAGGACCTCGGCCTTGTACACCCGGGACCCGCACACCGGGCAGGCACCCTGGGGGACGTTGGTCAGCACGACCGTCCTCCCGTTCACCGTCATGCGGACCTCGACTGCGCGGTGCTGGTAGCTGCCGCTGCACGGGCACCTGCCGTATTCGAAGCGTCCGTAGTCGTTTGCCATCGAGCCACGTAAGATAGCGCG
>JBAWAM010000991.1:0-2408 GCA_049589315.1 Myxococcaceae bacterium | reverse complement strand
CTCTACATCGGCGGCGCAGGCGTCGCTCGCGGCTATCGCAACCGCCCGGACCTCACCGCGCAGCGCTTCCTCTCCGATTCCTTCTCGAAGGCTCCCGGCGCGCGCATGTACCGCACCGGAGACCTCGTCCGCTGGAACGACGACGGCTCCCTCTCCTTCCTCGGACGCGCCGACTTCCAGGTGAAGGTCCGCGGTGTCCGGCTCGAGCTCGAGGAGGTCGAGGCCGCGCTCACGCGCATCCCCGGCGTCCGCCAGGCCGCCGCGCTCGTACTCAAATCGAGTGGCCATGCGCGCCTGGACGCGTTCGTGGTGTCGGACGGTTCGATGACCGGACGAGAGCTCCGGGAGCAGCTCGCGGCGCGGCTGCCGGATGCGATGGTGCCCTCACACGTCGCGCTGTTGGACGCGCTGCCGCTCAACTCCAGCGGCAAGGTGGATCGCAAGGCGCTCGCCACGCTCCCGATCTCCGACCCAGAGCCCCTCGCCCCCTCCGAGCCTCCCCGCGGCGAGCACGAAGTCCTCATCGCCCAGCTGTTCGCGCAGCTCCTCGGCCTCGAGCACGTCGGCCGCGACGACGACTTCTTCGCGCTCGGCGGGCACTCGCTCACCGCGGTGCAGCTCGTCTCCCGCATCCGGCGGGTCTTCGGCATCGAGCTGCCCCTCTCCTCCATCTTCGCCCACTCCACGGTCGCGGAGCTCGCTCGTTGCATTCAGGCTGCCGTTCCGAACGTCGTCGCCGCGGGTGGACCGGTCCGCCGCCCCGCCGATGCGCCGCTGCTCCTGTCCCACGCGCAGGAGCGGATGTGGTTCCTGCACCAGCTCCACCCCGACTCCGCCGCCTACAACGTCCACGATGTGCTCGAGCTGGAAGGGCCTATCTCCGCGGATGCGCTCGAGAGCGCGCTTCGACTCCTCGTCGCACGCCACAGTGCCCTGCGGCTGATCGTCGCTGCCCGGGATGGAAAGCCCTCTCCCGCGCTCCTCGAAGTTCCCGAGCGCGTCCTCTCCGTCGAGGACCTCGGCGCGCACGAGCAGACTCTCGCGGTCATGGAGCAACGCCTCTTTTCCGAGGTCAACCGCGCCTTCGACCTCACACGCGGACCTCTCTTCCGCTTCACCCTGTTCCGGACAGGCCCTGAGCGCTCCGTCCTCCTCCTGCTCTTCCACCACATCGTCGTCGACGGGCTCTCCCTGGAGATCCTCCGAAGCGAGCTCTCCACGTCATGGAACGCCTTCGCGCGAGATCAGGTCCCAGAGCTGCGCCCCACGCCCCTCGACTACTTCGACGTGGCCCACTGGGAACGATCGACCGAGGCGTCCACGCGTCACGCCTCGCAGCTCGAGTACTGGAAGCAACAGCTCGAAGATGTCCCCACGGTCCTGGAGCTGCCCACCGACTTTCCTCGACCGCCGGTGTCTGGCAACAGCGGCAGCACCACGCGCACCACCCGACTGCCGAACGAGGTGGTGTCCGCGCTTCGCTCGTTCTGCAGGAACGAACACGTCACCCCGTTCATGGCGACGTGGGCCGCGTTCGCAGCGCTGATGCACCGCGCCTCCGGCCAGGAGGACTTCTGCGTCGGCACGCCGGTTGCCGGTCGCGGCCACGCCTCGACCGAGGACATTGTCGGACTCTTCGTCAACACCCTCGCGCTCCGCACGCGGATGGCTCCGACCCTGACCTTCGCTCAGCTGGTGCAGCAGGTTCGGGGGACCGTGCTCGATGCTCTGGACAACCAGGAGCTTCCCTTCGAGCGCGTCGTCGAAGCGCTTCGCGTGCCTCGCAGCCTGTCGCACGCACCGTTGGTTCAAGTGCTGTTCGACCTCCAGAAGAGCAGTCGCCACGGTCCGTTCGCGCGTCCCGCCCTGCGCGAGATCGACTGGGGCACCTCCAAGTTCGACCTGTCCTTCAGCGTGGAAGAGGATCCCGAAGGGTTCGAGCTGTCCCTCGAGTTCAACGCCGAGCTGTTCGAGCGGGGCTCGGCGGAGCGGCTGGTGGCGCAGTTCATCGCGCTCCTGGAGCAGGCGCTTCAGTCGCCTGCCACGCCGGTGTCGAAACTCTCCCTGCTCGATGAGGCAGAGCGCGCGCGGGTGGTGGAGGCCTTCAACGACACGGACCGCCCGTTCGATGTCGACGCGACCCTGCCCTCGCTCTTCCAAGCGCAGGTCGCGCGTACCCCGGACGCCGTCGCCGTCGTCGCCCCCGACGCCACCCTCACCTTCCGCGAGCTCGACGAGAGGTCCTCGCGCCTCGCCGGCCACCTCGCCGCGCTCGGCGCGGGTCCAGAGTCCGTCGTCGGCCTCTGCCTCGAGCGCCGCAGTGAGCTGCTCGTCGCACTCTGGGGCATCCTCAAGGCCGGCGCCGGCTACCTCCCGCTCGAGCCCAGTCATCCACCCGCACGGCGCGC
>JBAWAM010000990.1:0-12922 GCA_049589315.1 Myxococcaceae bacterium | reverse complement strand
CCGAGAACAAGGTCATCGACTCCCGCGAGTCGCAGGAGGGGTCCGTCATCCGCCGCCGGCGCGAGTGCCTCGCCTGCGCGCGCCGCTTCACCACCTACGAGCGGGTCGAAGAGCTCCTCCCGCTGATCATGAAGAAGGACGGACGGCGCGAAGGCTACGACCGGGAGAAGCTCCTCTCCGGGCTGAAGAAGGCGGTCGAGAAACGGCCCGTCTCGGCGGAGGAGCTGGAGAGCCTCGTGGACGAGGTCGAGCGCAAGCTCCAGGAGATGGGGGAGAAGGAGGTCCCTTCGGCGCTCCTGGGTGAACAGGTGATGAAACGGCTGCAGAAGCTCGACGAGGTCGCGTACGTGCGGTTCGCCTCGGTGTATCGCTCGTTCCGCGACATCTCCGAGTTCATGAGCGAGCTGAAGGACCTCATCGACGAGCGTTCGCAGGTGCGGGCGCGCAAGCCCGGGAGTCCAAAGGAGCCGAACGGGACATGAGGCTGCTGGGTCGAGCACGCACCCTCGCCAGGCGGATACCTCGCGCGCGACGCGCTGCGGACTTCGACCGGGCGGTGGCCGAGTTCTTCATGCGCAAGGCGCTGGAGGAGGCGGCGAAGGGCGTCGGGCGGACCCACCCCAACCCCGCTGTCGGGGCGATCCTGGTGAAGAACGGCCGGATCGTCGCGCGCGGGTACCACAAGAAGGCGGGGACCGCGCACGCCGAGGTGGTGGCGCTGCAGCAGGCGGGGGCGCGGGCGCGCGGCGCGGATCTCTACACGACGCTGGAGCCCTGCGATCACTGGGGGAAGACCCCGCCGTGCACCCAGGCGATCCTCGACGCGGGGATTCGCCGGGTGGTGTCCGGCTCTTCGGATCCGAACCCGCTGGTGGACGGGCGGGGCGTGGGGCGCCTGCGCAAGGCAGGGGTGGAGGTCCTCACCGGTGTGCTGAAGGAGGAGGCAGATGCGCTGAACCGCCCGTTCTTCAAGTACATCCAGACCGGGATGCCGTGGGTCACCCTCAAGGCCGCGGTCACCCTGGATGGAAAGCTCGCCACCGGGACCGGCGACTCGAAGTGGGTGACGGGCGAGGAGGCGCGCCTGGAAGTGCACCGGCTGCGCAACCGCGTGGACGCGATCCTCGTGGGGGCGAACACCGTGCTGAAGGATGATCCTCAGCTCACCACCCGTCTGCCCGAGGGCGAAGGACGCGACCCGGTCCGGATCGTCGTGGACTCGCACCTGAGGCTGCCGCTGACGCGCAAGGTCTTCCATCAGCGGTCGTCGGCGCGGACGATCGTGGCCACCGTCGAGCCGCTGTCGCATCCGCGGGTCCGCAAGCTCCAGGCGAAGGGCGTGGAGGTCTGGTCGATCAAGGCGCGACAGGAGCGGGTCGATCTCAAGAGCCTGCTCCGGCAGCTCGCCCGCGCCGGGATGCTGAGCGTCCTCGTCGAGGGCGGGGCGCAGATCTTCGGGACGTTGCTGAAGGAGCGGCTCGCGGACGAGCTGCTCCTGTTCATGGCGCCGAAGGTCGTCGGAAGCGGCGGGCTCTCCTGGGCCGGCGAACTCGGGGTCACCCGGATGGCGCGCGCACTCCAGGTGGAGAGCCTGGAGATCGAGCGCCACGGGCGCGACCTGCTGCTGAAGTCCCTCCTCTAGCGCCTGGCGTCAGGTGAGGGCGCGCTGGCGATTGAGCCGGTCGTAGTGGCGGTATCCCAGCTGATCGAGCGCGCTCGCCGGGGCCAGGCCGATGTCTACCAACGTCTTGATGTCGTAGGTGCCCGCGAGCACCGGCGGCGCATAGGCGCGCACCACCTCGGGCGTGCAGAAGCGTGGCAGCGGGAAGAGCACCGTGTTCGTGTGCACGTGCATGAAGTGCGCGGCCGACTGGCGCGACCAGCCCGGCACGCCCGGCGCGGTGATGACGTGGGGCGTGGCGAGGAAGGTTCCGCCCGTG
Source organism: Myxococcaceae bacterium (assembly GCA_049589315.1). GTDB lineage: Bacteria > Myxococcota > Myxococcia > Myxococcales > Myxococcaceae > JBAWAM01. The sequence continues at coordinate 10,982 of JBAWAM010000990.1, read as the reverse complement.
AGGATCTCCAACTGCTGGCCCACCTGCGCGACGATGCAGCCCGCGGGCGCGGTGCCGCGCACCAGCTCCCCCTGGGGGACGTCCGCGGTGGCGCGCGTGCGAAGGAACAGGCCGCTCTTGCCGTCGGGGGCGGACGCTGTCTTTCCCTCGGGTGAAAGGAACCGTCCTCCGGGCAGCAGGGTGAGCAGGTTGAAATCCGTGTGCTCCTCCCCCCAGACGATGTCGGTGTTCACCTGCTCGGCGCTCAGCGGCAGGTAGTGCAGCGCGCGCGTGACGTGCGGGCCGTCGCGGCAGAGATCCGTCAGGGCATTCTCCGAAAGCCCCAGCGCCATCCCGGCGCCTCGAAGCAGGGCCAGGCCGGTCTCGTGCAACGCGCGCCCGAGCGTCACGAAGCCGTCCTCGAACCCGGGCGGCGCGTCGGAGGGCCACACGTTCTCCGGGTAGATCTGCGGAAACTCGAGCGCGGTCTGGGCATCGGCGGGATAGGGCGCGACGAAGTAGCACTCCTTGAAGTCCGGCTGACCAGTGCCCGCCACCGCTATCTCGGTATTCGGCGGGGTCCAGCCGCGCTGGTACCAGATGTCCGCGCGGGCGTACGGGCGCTTCTCTGAGTCGGGCCGTGCGACGAAGCGCCCGAACGCATCGTAGAAGCGCTCGAGCGCCTGCACATCCACCTTGTGATTGCGCACGTAGACGAGGCCGTAGACGCCGAACGCCTCGCGCAGCGCCGCCGAAGCCCGCTCGATGCGGGCCGGATCGCGCGAGGCGAGGTCCGCCAGGTCGACGGTGGGAAGGGTCATCGCTGGGTCTGCCATGGCCCAGGGGTTTTACCGCGCCTGTCCGGGCAAGTCCCTCGTCTAATGGGCGGGTCGAGGTTCGACATTGAAGTTGCCCCGAAAGAAGTTGTCGGGGTCGTACTTCGCCTTGATGGCGCGCAGCCGATCCCAGTTCGGCCCGTACGCGTCGCGAACGAGCGCTTCGCCTCCTTCGGCGAAGCCGGGGAAGTTCAGGTACGTCCTCCCCCCGCTGACGTGGGCCAGCTCGCGGTACGTCGCTCTCGCCCACTCGATGTTGTCCCGGCTGTGCTCGGGCCCGTCCCAGTTGGCTTCCAGCGCCGCCAGGAACGGCGCGTCGCGTTGGGCGAAGGCGGTCGCGTCTACCGGGACGCGCGACGCAGCGCCACCGCCCAATCCCCAGAGATCGATGCTGGTGATCGGGGAGGGACGGCTGGCCGCGGCTCTCTTCAGGACGGAGAGCACCTGGTCGCTCGCCTCCGGGAGGAAGACAGACTTCCAGTAGTACAGACGGTCATCCGGGTAGTCCTCGTCGAGCGCCTGCTGGACTTCGACGAAGGGCACCGGTCGGGTGAGGTCCACCAGCGGGGTTGCGTCCGCGTGTCGCAGCGGCTCGAGCACCCGCTCCGCCTGTTCGTCGGGGCCCGAGTACACCCCGAGCAGGATGACCACCGGGCTCCCCTGCAATGCCCGGGGGACTTCGGGCAGGGGAGGTGCACTCCAGTGGACGCCAATGGCACCGAGCTCCTCGGGTGCCTGCACGATGTAGTCGCAGAACAGGCGCAGCACCGCGTCCGCGCGCTCCACCGGGTATAAGACGAAGTTGAACCAGACCGGCGTGCGCAGAGGATGAGCGCGGAAGGTGAAGGAGGTCACCACGCCGAAGTTTCCGCCGCCGCCTCGAAGGGCCCAGAAGAGGTCCGGGTTCTCTTCTTCGGCGGCGCGCAGGACCTTCCCGTCCGCCGTGACGATCCGGGCCTCGAGGAGGTTGTCGACGCTGAGGCCGTGCTTGCGCGTGTTCCAGCCGTATCCGCCGTGAAGGGTCAGGCCTGCCACGCCGGTCGCCGACACGACCCCGAGCGGCACGACGAGGCCATGCTGGAGCGTCGACCGGTCCACGTCCTTGAGCGTTGCGCCTCCCTGGACCGTGACGGTTCGACCCGGGACATCGACCGCGATCCGGCGCATGGGGGAGAGGTCGACCACGAGGCCACCCTCCGAGATCGCCTTCCCCGCGACGTTGTGACCCCCACCGCGAACAGAGAGCTCGACGCCGCGATCGCGCGCGAAGTTCACGGCCGCGACGACGTCGCGTTCGTTCGCGCACCGGACTATCCACCTGGGCCGCTTGTCGATCAGCCCGTTCCAGAGCCGGCGAGCGCTCTCGTACGCCGGATGACCCGGCCAGATGAGCTCACCCGCGATCGCTCGTTCGAGCGACTCGGCGCCCGCCTCGATCCCACCTTCCATCCGGCACGCTCCAGCTCTGAGTTGCCCGTGAAGTTGCGCGCGGCCGCTCATGGGCGGAACGCGCGGCCGGCGCAGCGCTCGACGCGTTGCTTCGGCAGGGCCCCAGTCCGCGCAGGCCTAGGGAGCGGGGAGAGAGGCGTCGTCGACCACCTCGACGCGGTCGTCTCCCTGCAAGCGAACGCGATACAGCGCGTCGAAGCCCTCCTCCAGCGCAGGCCGTTCCAGGCGCTTCGCCGTGGCGAAGATGGCCACATCGGGAACGCGGGCCCGGCCGGTCCGCCCGGCGTTCCGCACGAGGCACTCGCGGACGGAGGCATCGAAGTAGTACCCGACGACCCTGGCGCCGTGCGCGCGTGCGTGGGCGATGAGCTCGGCGCGATCGCTCCGACAGGCGTTGGTGTTGTCCACGACCACGTCCTGCCCTTCGCGCAGCGCGTGTTCGAGCTGCTCCCGCTGACGGCGCGCCTTGTTGCGGTTGCTCGGGGACATCAGGTCCTTGCTGATGTGCGTGTGCGTCTGGGCGAACCGGCTCCGGTAGAAGCTGCTCTTCCCAGAGCCCTGCAGTCCGATGAAGACGACCAGCTCCATGAGGGGGACAGGCTGCTCCAGGAAAAGTAGCCTTTCCCCCTCCCTCGTTGCCTGGCCGCCTGCTCACGCTCCAGGTGTGGACGATCCCACAGCCGCCCGGGCGGATTTCCGCTATAAGCCCGGCGATCCATGTTCACCGGACTGATCCAGGACATTGGCACCGTCGAGCGCGTCGTCCCCGGCGGAATGACGGATCTCTGGATCCGCACGGCGCTTGGCGCGGCGGAGTTCGAGATCGGTGAGTCCATTGCCGTGAACGGCGCATGCCTCACGGTGGTCGAGCGGGGTGGGGTGCTCTTCAAGGTGCAGGCCGCACCCGAATCGCTGCGGCGCACCAACCTCGGCGAGCTCCGTCCGGGCGACGGGGTGAACCTCGAGCGCGCGCTGAGGCTGGCCGACAGGCTCGGTGGGCACCTGGTCCAGGGGCACGTGGACGCGGTGGGCGAGGTGCTGGAGAGGCGGACGGAGGGTGGCTCGGTCGTCCTCACCTTCTCGTTGCCTCCTCAACTCCGGGCGTTCTTCATCGAGAAGGGCTCCGTCACGATCGACGGCATCAGCCTGACGGTGATGGCGGTGTCGGAAGACCGCTTTTCGGTGATGTTGATCCCCGAGACGCAGACGCGGACCACGCTCGCCGCGCGCAAGGTCGGGGACCGGGTGAACCTTGAAGCGGACCTGATTGGAAAATACGTGGCGCGGCTCTTCGCCCTGGGACACATCCCCGGCGGGGCGAGCCGCACCGGCGGGGGAATCACCCGCGAGATGCTCGAGGCGGCGGGGTTCGCTGCACGGGAGAGGTGACGAACGTGGCGGGTCGAAAGCCGGTAGAGCAGGACAGCTTTGCGCTGGTGCAGAAGGCGCTCGCGGACATCCGCAAAGGGCGGATGGTCATTCTCACCGACGACGAGGATCGGGAGAACGAGGGCGACCTGGTCATGGCCGCCGAGAAGGTGACGCCCCAGGCGATCAACTTCATGGCCACCCACGGGCGCGGGCTCATCTGTCTGACGCTCACCGAGGAGAAGGTCCGGAACCTCGCCCTGCCGATGATGGTGCAGGACAACACCTCGCCGTTCGGCACCGGGTTCACCATCTCGATCGAGGCCTCGACCGGCGTCACCACCGGCATCTCCGCCGCGGACCGCGCCCGGACGATCCAGGTCGCGGTCAAGCCAGACGCGAAGCCGGGGGACCTGGTGCGACCCGGCCACATCTTCCCGCTCCGCGCCCGCGACGGCGGCGTGCTCGTGCGCACCGGTCAGACCGAAGGCTCGGTCGATCTTGCGCGGCTGGCCGGGCTCAGTCCGGCGGGGGTGATCTGCGAGATCATGAACCCCGACGGCACCATGTCGCGGCGCCCGCAGCTCGTGAAGTTCGCGAAGAAGCACGGCCTCACACTCCTCTCCGTCGCGGACATCATCCGGTACCGGTTGCGCTACGACCAGCTGGTCCGCCGGGTCTCAGAGGGGGCATCGCGATTCGGCGGCGGTGACTTCCGCGCCATCGCCTACCAGACCGAGGTCGATCAGGCCCTCCACGTCGCGCTGGTGAAGGGGGACGTCAGCACCGGAGCGCCGGTCCTCACCCGCGTCCACCGGGCGTGTCTGGCCGGCGACGTGCTGGGCTCCACGGCCTGCACCTGCGGCCGCCAGCTCCAGAACGCCATGGAGCGGATCCGCGCGGAGGGCCGCGGCGTCATCGTCTACCTCGAGCGGACCATCCCGGCAGGTGAGCGCCTGGATTGCACCCACCGCAGCGCCGAGCGCCCCCGTCAGCCCGGCGCCGCCCGGTCGATTCGGGAGTTCGGGGTGGGCGCCCAGATCCTCCGCGATCTCGGGCTGAACCGGCTCAGGCTGCTCACCAACAACCCGAAGACCATCATCGGATTGGAGAGCTACGGGCTCGAGTTGGTGGAGCAGCTCCCGCTCGATACCTCCGGCGCCCCTCCGGTCGCCCGGGTCGTCGCCGCCCGGCGTGGGCGGGCGCGTCCCCATCGTTAACCGGAAGTATCCACTCGAACGCGGGTGGGCTACATAGTCCGCCATGCCCCGTTACTTCGAAGGCACCCTCATCCCGCCCAAAGGCCGGTTCGCCCTCTGCGTGACCCGGTTCAACGCATTCATCACCGAGGAGCTCCTCGGCGGAGCGATCGACACGCTGGTCCGCCACGGCGTCTCCTCGGACGACATCGACGTCTACAAGGTCCCCGGGGCCTTCGAGCTCCCGTCGGTCGTCCGGCGGGTCGCGGAGAGCGGCACCTATGTCGGCGTCATCAGCCTGGGCGCGGTGATTCGCGGCGGGACGCCGCACTTCGAATACGTGTCAGGCGAGGTGGCGAAGGGCGTGGGCCACGTGGCGTTTCACGCGAAGTGCGCCGTGACCTTCGGCGTGCTGACGACCGACACGATCGAGCAGGCGATCGAGCGAGCCGGGACCAAGGCAGGGAACAAGGGAGCAGAGGCGGCGATGGCGTGCATCGAGATGGTCAATCTCAACGCGAGGATGCCCGGAGCGGGCAAGCCCGAGGACACGTGATGGGGGCTCGGCGGACGGCGAGGGAGCGGGCACTGCAGGCGCTCTACCAACTCGACATGAGCGGCGGCAGCCCCGATGACGCGCTGGGCGCGGCGTGGGACTCGATCGCGGCGGAGATGCCCCGGCCCGATCCGGCGGCGAAGCAATTCGCGCGCGAGCTGATCGGCGGGGTGGTGGACCACCTTCGGGAGATCGATGCGCTGATCGAGGAGCACAGCCACAACTGGCGGCTCGATCGGATGGACCGCATCGACCGGAACGTGATCCGGCTCGCGGTGTTCGAGCTGAAATTCCGCGACGACATCCCGCGCAAGGTGAGCATCAACGAGGCGGTGGAGCTCGGGAAGCTGTTCGGGACCGAGGGCTCCTCCGCGTTCATCAACGGCCTGCTGGACCGGATCGCGGTGGCACTCGGGAAGAAGTGAGCGTGACTTCGCACGAGATCAGCCTCGAAGCACTCGACGCGCTCGGCGACGTGGATGCCCTCTGCCTGTTCGTGGCGGAGGAGGACCGCCCGCTGCGCGGGACCGCGGGCTTCGTGGACTGGCGGCTGTGCGGCGCGCTCTCCCGGGTGCTCCTGGAAGGGTTCTTCCACGGGGCGGAAGGTGAGAGCCTGCTGCTCCCCGCTGGCGGTCGACTGCCGATGAAACGCATCTTCGTGGTGGGAATCGGCTCCAGGCGGAAGCTGGACGCCGCGGCGCTGGGACGGCTCCTCTCGAACACCTCGGAGATGCTGCAGCGGGCGAAGGTCCCCTCGGTGGCGATCGAGCTTCCGGGCGAAGGGGCTCTCGACGACGATGCGCGGGCGGTCGCCTTGCGTTCGAAGTTCCTGCCCGCGTTCGCCAGGGCCCGCGTCGCCGTCCTGGGCGACCGGAACGTCGCGCGGATCGTCCAGACGGGCTGAGCTGCGTGAGCGCCGGTTCCAGAGGTAACCCGGAGTTCCTCGCCGAGGCGACCGAGATCCTCGACGCGCTCGGGGCCGACCTCCATGCGCTCGACCAGCACCGCGGCGAGGACGTGGATCCCGATCTCCTGAACGCGATCTTCCGCTCTGCCCACTCGCTCAAGGGCCTCGCCGGGATGTTCGGGGAGGACCGCATCGCGCAGCTCGCACACCACACCGAGGACCTGCTCGACCGGCTGCGGCTGGGGAAGACGCCTCTCTCGAACCACGTCGTGGACGTCCTGATATCGACGGCGGACGTGCTTCAGGGGCAGATCGCCGAGGCTGCGCGGGGGGAGAGCTCCAGCGAGCTCGGTGCGCACGCCCGTCGGATCGCGGAGAACCTGGCGCGGCTCGCGGCCGGTCCCCTGCCGGAAGCTTCCCCGGAGACGACGGCCGATCTGCTCGACGGGCTCGGGCTGGACGAGAGCGTCCGCGCCGTGCTCACCGAATACGAGGAGCACCGGCTCCGCGAGATTCTGCGCAAGGGCCTCCTGGTGTGGCGGGTGCGCGTCGTCTTCGATCTCTCAAACTTCGATGCCCGCCTCGCGGAGCTGAACGCGCGCCTGAAGCCGCTGGGCGAGGTCGTGAGCACGCTTCCTTCGTCGTCGGATCCGGGGCGGGCGAACGGGATCGGGTTCGAGCTGCTCCTCGGATCGGCGCGCGAGGAGGGTGAGCTCGTCGCCGCGGTCGAGCCCTACGGCGCGGCGGCGACCCGGCTCGGCGACCGGGTAGAGGCCCCGCCGCCTTCCCTGAAATCGCCCACCCGCACCGTGCGCGTCGACATCGCCCGGCTCGATCGCCTGATGAACGCCGTGGGTGAGCTCCTGCTCACGCGCTCGAATCTCCAGAAGCTGGCCGAGGCGTCGCCGCACGCAGCGTCGAAGGCCTGGAGACAGGAGCTCGTGCGCGAGATCCGCCAGCTCCAGCGAAAGGTCGACGAGCTCCAGAAGGGAATCCTCGACGTCCGGATGGTCCCGCTCGGGCAGGTGTTCGACAAGCTCGCGCGGCGGGTGCGTCGGGTGGCCAGGGAGGCGGGGAAGGACCTCGAGTTCAGGGTCTCGGGGGCCGAGGTCCAGCTCGACAAGCTGATCGTCGAGGAGCTCTCCGACCCGCTGATGCACATCATCCACAACGCGATCGCCCACGGCGTGGAGACGCCCGAGGAGCGTGCGCGTCAGGGCAAGCCGCGGCGTGCGACCGTGTCCCTCCGGGCGCGACAGCAGGGCAACCACGCAGTGATCGAGGTGCAGGACGATGGGCCGGGCATCGACGATGAGCGGGTGCGCGAGTCTGCGATGAAGCAGGGGCTGCTGACGGTCGAACAGGCCGCCGCGCTGAGCAGGCGAGAGCTGCAGGGGATGATCTTCCTGCCCGGGATCTCGACCGCGGGGACGGTGTCCGAGCTCTCTGGACGCGGCGTCGGGCTCGACGTGGTGAAGACCAACATCGCGAACCTGTCCGGGCTCATAAACCTGGATTCGGAGCCCGGGAAGGGCACCACCCTCGCGATCACCCTGCCGCTGACGCTGGCGATCATCCGCGCCTTGATGGTGGACGTGAGCGGACGCAGCTACGCCGTGCCTCTGAACAGCGTGGTCGAGCTCGTCGCCGTGGAGAGCGCGGACCTCCAGCCCGTGGAGGGTGGCGAGGTGCTGGAGCTGCGGGGGGAGACGATTCCAGTGGTCCGTCTGGCGCGTCTGTTCGGCCACCCCGAACGTGCGAGCAGCCGGCTCTACGTCGTGGTGGTCGGGCTCGCTCAGGCGCGGCTGGGGATCGCCGTGGACGAGCTGCACGGGCAGCAGGACATCGTGACCAAGCCGCTGGGCGGTCTGCTCCGCCACGTGCGCGGGATCTCCGGCGCGGCGCAGGTCGGCAACCGACGGATCGTGCTCGTCCTGGACGTCGGCGCGCTGGTCGACGAGGTCTTCTGATCAGGCCGTCGGTTCGGTCGGCGGCTCGGGGCGGCTGATCTCGACGACGGTCGGAATCTCTCCCGACTTCGTCCGGGAATGGGCCGTCGTCCGGAGCGGAGCGGTCGCCCCGCCGTGCTTCACCAGCGCGTCGATGAGCTGCTTCGACGGGTGATCCATCCGGAGGAAGCGAAGCCCGAAGCCGGCCGCGTAGTCCGCGCCCGTGTTGCGACACCAGACGACCTCGGCTTCGGCGAGCGGGATCACCGTCGACGCCCACTCCACCTCGATGCGGATCCGCGTGCCCACCGGCGGCGGATCTGCGCTGCGAATGAACATGCCGCCGGTCGAGAGATTCATGGCCCACAAACGGCGACTGGGTCCGCGTCCGTCGGCGGAGCGCACGCGAACAGGTCGCTGGAACGGAACGCGTGGGAGCCGCGTCGCGGCGGAGTCGGTCTGCAACATCACGGAGGGAGTTTCGGCCAGTCATGTCCGCATCGCAACATGACGACCGCACTTCCATGGGCGGTTGCGATGCACTTAAAGTCTTCTCGTGACGCCGTTTGAACAGCAGCTCGACGCCTTCTTCCACCGGCCGGACGAGGACCTCACCGGGATCTATGATCCGGGTGGGACATCGGAGCATGTCTCCGGATATGAGGAACAGGAGGAGGCGCCCTCTGAGTACGTCGCGTTCCAAATCCAGGGCGAGAGCTGGGCACTTCCGATCGGCGCCTTGCGGGAGATCGTCAGGGTGACCCCGTTGACCGAGGTCCCGCGCGCGGCGCCCGCCCTGCTCGGGGTGATGAATCTGCGCGGCGAGGTGCTCCCGGTCTTCAGCCTCGAGCGGCGGCTCGGGCTCGCCTCGGCGCCCGCCCGAATCGCCGGCCCGGACGCGGACCTCGCCTCGGTTCCTCGCGGCGCCCGGATTCTCGTGGTGAGCACGGCGGAAGGCGATGCGGGCCTGCTCGTCGACGCCGTTCGCGAGGTCGTGCGGTTGCGCGCCTCCAGCTTCGAATTGCCCGACCCGGGCCCCGGCGAAGCCCGCGCGGCGATCGCCGGCATCGCGCGGGATCGCAACCAGCTCTACGTACTGCTGGATCTCGAGCAGGTGTTCCGATGACCGTCGCCGATGAGCGCGTGCAGCTCTGCGCCTTCCAGGTGGGGGCGACCTCGTACGTCGTCGACATCATGAGGATCGACGAGGTCCTCACGCCGCGGGAGACGACGCCTGTCCCGGACGGGCCCGCGTGGATACAGGGGGTGCTCAACCTGCGTGGGGCGCTCGTGCCCGTGGTGGACGTCCGCTCGAGACTGGGCGCAGAGGGCGCGCCGGATCCGCGCCTGCGTCCGCGCTGGCTCGTCCTTTGTGTCGGCCGCCGACGCATCGCCCTGTCCGTGGACGGCGTGACCGAAGTGGTCCGCGTCCGGCGCGAGGAGCTGGAGCCGCTCGAGTCGGCGCAAACGCCCTTCGTGATCGGGAGGTGCCGCTCCGGCGCACGCACGCTGCACCTCCTCGATGTGAAGTCGCTCCTGAGGAAAGAATCGTGAGGTATCGTTCACACATGGAGCAGCTGCGGGCGCTGGTGGTCGACGATTCACAGGCGATGCGGCGCAACATCATGTTCGCGCTTCACCGGATGGGGCTCTTCACGGTGGACGAAGCGCAGGACGGCGTCGAAGGGCTCAAGAAGTTCAATCAGTCCCGCTTCGACCTCGTGCTGACCGACATCAACATGCCACTCATGGACGGGCTCAAGCTGGTCGGCCACATCCGTCACCAGAGTGGGCATCCGGAGGTCCCGATTGTGGTGGTCACCACCGAATCGGCCGAGGAGGACCGACAGAAGGCGATGAAGCTCGGCGCGAGCGCATTCCTGGTGAAGCCGGTGCAGGCGCGCGAGATCGTCGACACCGTCCGGAATCTGCTGCGGTTGGATCCGTCATGAGGGCGCTCGGCGTCGCGTGCGCGCTGGCGTTGTCCCCGCTCTCCGTGGCCCCTGCCTGGGCCGCCGAGGGCGCCGCGGTGGAGGTGTGGCCCACCCGGGCGCGGACGCTCGAGGACGGCAGTGTGGAGTACCTCTTCGACCTGCGCCCCCTGAAGGCCGGAGAGGTCGCGATCGATCCGGGACCGGACGCGGACCCCGCCGCGGTGAAGGCCTTCCTGAAGTCGCTGCCGAACGAGACGCGGGTGGTATCCCGCCTGGAGAAGGCGACCTTCGCCATCGACGCGCCGGGAGGCCTCGAAGGCGCACCGTACGCGGCGTCGTTCTCCGGGGTCGACGCCGGCCCGTTCGTGGCCGCCTCCGAGTTCGACCGCCGGCCTGTTCCGGCCGGGGTCCCTGCGCTGCATCCGGATGCCCCGAAGCTGCTGCCCTCGGCGGACCTGCTGCTGTGGAAGAACGACGTCGTCCAGGACGGCGTGGTTGCGGGGCTGGTCCTGGCAGCGGACACGGGAGAGAAGCTCGTCCCGCTCGGGCGGCGGGCGTTGGCGGAGCGGCTGCTCGAGGCTGCGCTCAGGGGCTACCAGAACCAGACGGACATAGCGAAGGAGGGTGCAATGCGGCTCTCGGTCTGGCTCGGTGGCGTGCTCGGGGCGAGCACCGGTCGAATCCCGGATGCCCTGCTGGCGTTCCCCGAGCTCCGCGACCCGGCGGCAGAGGTCTCGGCCCGGTTCAGCCGACCGGAGCCCCGCTTCCCCCCGTCGCCACGGAGCTTCTGGTCCGAGGCGTTGAC
>JBAWAM010000989.1:0-3746 GCA_049589315.1 Myxococcaceae bacterium | reverse complement strand
GTGCGACAGTGAACCGGGCCCGGATCGCGGCGTGGTCGGACCCGCCGTAGCCCCTGGAGCCGCTGCGAACGACCTCGAAGGAGTCCGGCACCGTGTCGCCTCCCGCGCTCGGAGCGACCAGGAGGTGGTCGATGGCCTGGGAGTCGCCGAAGTAGACGTAGGTGCCGATCTCGTCCAGCGGCTGATCCGCGGAGGCGCGCACCAGTCCGCCATCCGCCTCGAGCGCGTTCAGCGGCTCGGAGCCGGGGACATCGTTGAGGTCTCCACCGAGCACCACCAGTGCGGGCGCCGAAGACGTCGCGGTCGCGAGGACGATCTCGCGCGCCGCGGTCGCCTCGGCCAGTCGCCGTCCGGGATCGTCGTTCGACTTGGAGCGGAGGTGCGCGGCGAACACCACCACCCGGTGTCCCTCAGCCTCGAGGTGCACCTCGAGCAGCTCGCGCGAAAAGGACGTCCACGACCCATCCGGACGCGTCAGCACCATGGTCCGATGGCCCCGGACCTCGACGATCGGGTAACGCGACAACACCGCGACGTCGACCGACGCGACGCTCCCGATCTCCCCCAGCACGGCATGCGGGAACCCGGGAAGGCGTGCGTGGATCGCGTCGAGCGAACGCTGGGTCTCCACCTCCTCGAGGGCGATCACGTCGACGTCGAGTCGGGAGATGGCCTGGGCGATCTCCTGGGCACGCTCTGCGAAGTCCGCCGGCGAAGGCGTCTCCTCCCAGTCGCCCGGCTCGCAGCGCCCCGAGTCGCACACGTCGTCGAAGAAGAGTCGCACGTTCCACGAGGCGATCCGGACCTCGGGCGGCCCGGCATCCGGAGGCAGGGGCGGGGGCGGCGGCGTGGAGGTGGAGGTGGAGGGTGACCGCGAAGGGCCACACGCGGTGAGAGACGCCAGGAAGAAAATCAGGGAGAGGGCACGGGCGCTGCGCACGCGCGGACCGTATCAGTGCTTGCGCAGCCGTCCACCCTCCCCCCTTCCCTCTCCCGGTCCAGGGAGATAGGGGTCAGTCTGGCTCGCGCCGGTGCTCCTTGCGTTTGCGCAGGAGCTTCAAGAGTCCTGCCCCTGAACGGGCGAAGACGACGGCGAGCTTGAGCTTTCCGGTGCGGGTGGGGACGAGGGCGTCCTCGAGGTAACGCTGTCGGGTGAGCGCTCGCTGACGCTTGCCGGACGAGGTCTTCGGGATGGTCCCGGGCGGAACGAGCACGACCTCCTCCACCGGCATCCCGCAGTGCATGGCGACGGACTCGGTCACCTTCTCCGCGAGCTTCTTGCGCTCGCCGACATCGTCGATCCGTACCTCACAGACGATCACGGACTGCTCGATCGCCTTCTCCTCGTCGTACAGCCCGAACGCCACCACGCCGCCGCTGCGAACGCCGGGCACCCGCTCCGCGACGCGCTCCACGTCCTCGGCGTAGTAGTTGCGGCCGCGGACCTTGATCATGTCCTTGGCGCGACCCGTCACGTACAGGCCGTCCTCGGTCTGGTAGCCGAGATCTCCGGTCCACAGCCAGCCACCGCGGATCACCTTCGCGGTGGCCTCCTTGTCCTTGTAGTAGCCATGCATCACCGAAGGGCCACGCACGATGATGTGGCCCACCTGGCCAGGTTCGACCTTGTTGCCGTCGGCATCGACGATCAGGACCTCGTGCCCCGGCACGGGCTTTCCCACGCAGACCACCGCGGTGGATCCCACGCCCTTCGCTTGCCGCACCTGTCCGGCCGCGAGCTGGTCGCGATTCACCACCTCGTGCTTGAGCAGCTCCCCCGGCGGCGGTGTGGTCACCGCCAGCGAAGACTCGGCGAGCCCGTACACGGGGAGCATGCTCTCCGCGCGGAACCCATGCGACGCGAAGGTCTCCAGGAAATCGCGCGCCGTCCGGAGATTCACCGGCTCTGCGCCGTTGAGGGCGTAGCGCCAGGACGAGAGATCCAGGCCTTCGCGGTCCGAAGGACGCACCCGCTTCACGCACAGCCCGTACGCGAAGTTCGGAGCAGGTGAGAGCGTGCCCTTGTGCTTGTGAATCGCCCACAGCCAGCGCGATGGACGCATCAGGAAGGTGGTCGGCGACATCAGGACGAACGGCACGCGCCAGTACACCGCGAACAGCAGCGCTCCGATGAGTCCCATGTCGTGGTACAGCGGCAGCCACGACACCACCACGTCCTTCCGGCTGATCCGGACCGCCTGGCCGATCGCATGGATGTTCGAGGTGATGTTCCGGTGCGAGAGGAGGACGCCCTTCGGATTCCCCGTCGAGCCGGAGGTGTACTGGATGAACGCGGGATCCTTCGGCGCGGCGACGGCCGTGGTCGACCGAGGCGCGTCGGCCTCGAGCACACTCTCCACGGCGATCAGATGCCGGACCGACTTCACCGAGAACGCCAACTCACCCAGCAGCGGCAGCAGCTTGCGGTTCGTGACGATCCACGTCGAGCCGGAATGGTTGCCGATGTGGCCGAGCCGCTCGAGCGCGGTCTCCACCTTCTCCAATGCCGCGGGAGGGTAGGACGGCACCGGGATTGCGCCCACCCGCTCGATCGCGAAGAAGGTCGCCACGAACTCCAGACAGGTGGGCAGCACGATCAGCACGCGATCGCCCCGCTTGACCCCGCGCTGCGTAAACGCGTCCGCCACATGCCGCGACAGCGCGTAGATCTCCCGGTAGGTGTGATGCGTCTCCGGCGCGTCCTCGTTCTCGGGAACGAAGGTGATGCCGGTCGCGCCCCCCACCTTGGAGGCGCTGGCCAGGGCGTGGAGCATCGTCGGATGCAACGGCTTCAGCTCTTCGGCCGTCCTTGCGATCCCGAGCTTCCATGCGCCGGAGCGGAAGCCGGTGTTCTCCACCTCAGGAAAGCTCGAGCGGAAGACCGCGGAGACCTCCGGGTCATCTTCGACGAGTACCTTCTGCTGTCTACCCATGGTGTTTGTGTACTCCCCCCTCGAGGCGAAGCAGCGTCTTGTGCAGCTCTCGCCGAACCTCTTCCGGTCGGAGGATGCGATCGAGGTAGCCCGCCTCCGCCGGTGCCCAGGCATGATCGTGCCGGGCCAACCACTCGTCCACCTTCTTCGCGCGGGCGGATCGCGCCGGCTCATCCACCGGCGCGGGGCCCAGGACCACCTCGGCCGCGGCGTCCGCCCCCATCGGCCCGACCCGGGCCGTGGGCAATCCGAACCTCACGTCGGCGGCGAAGGACAGTACGCTCGCGCCGCCATAGCTCTTGCGGAGCACCAGGCAGATCAGCGGGACCGTGGCGGAGCCATACGCCGTGAGCAGCGTCGCGCCGTGCGGAATGATCCCGCCCTCCTCCTGCTTGCGTCCCGGCAGATAGCCCGGCACATCCACCAGCGTGATCACCGGAAGCCGCAGCGCGTTGGCCCAGGTGACGAAGGCCGCGCCCTTGCGAGACGCGTCGATGTCCAGGCACCCCGCCAGGACCATCGGCTGGCTGGCCACGACCGCGACCGGACGACCTCCCAGCCGTGCGAAGGCCGTGATCAGGCTCCCCCCGAACTTCGGCGACAGCTCGAGGAGCGCGCCCCCGTCGAAGATCGCATTCAGCACCTTGCGAACGTCATAGGCCCGCCGCGGCTCGACCGGGATGAGGTTTTCAAGCTCCCCTCCCCAATCGAGGGCGGAGAGGCTGGGGGTGACGGATGGGTGGGTGCCACTTGCGTACCCGAGGAGCTTCTTCAACCATTCGATCCCTGCGCGCTCGTCCTCCAGCACCGCAT
>JBAWAM010000988.1:0-2415 GCA_049589315.1 Myxococcaceae bacterium | reverse complement strand
AGGCTCCGAGCCCGCCCGTACAGGATGTCCATCACCCCAAACAGGACTCGCGCCAGCAGGCCATAGCGACGGCGGGGGCTGCCAAGGGTTCGGACTTGCCCGTCGAGTAAGTGCGACATCGAGGCTCCTCCAGAATGGATGAGCCTTTCATAAGCAATACAAATGAGGCGGCAACATGAAATTAGCGCAGCGTATCTGTCGGAAAGAAGGTGGGCGACTTCTTCCCAGTACCGGAACGCATCACCCTGGAGGAACGGTGAACTTCCCCGAGCTCGTTCAAGAGCGCGGATGAAGGTCCGTCATTCCCTGCGCTTCGCCCTGACGCGGCGCTCCTTCAGCCAGCACATGGGTCGGCTGCCCAGCCCGCCGGGCTCTGCCCATGGGCGCGGCGCTGTCGCCGCAGCAGCAACATCTCACCGCGCCGCTCGACCGGCTGCGAATGGCTGCCCCTGGGCGACCTGGCCCGCTCCGGCTCAGTGCGTCGTTCCCGGAGCGGTTCAAGGACGCGGCAACCGCCTTTGCGCTGGTGTCCGCGAAACCGGGCGACCCACGCGCCCACTCCCGGGTTCCGGCGAACGCACTTCGCCCTCCAGGATCGCCGAGCAGGTACAGATCGCGTTGCGCTGAGCCGACCGCCGGTTATCCGGTATTGTTCGAGCCGATGGGACCTGCCGGCCCGGCTCAGAGCAAGCCACCGCTGCTTCGCCTGGCGGAGCTACCGCTGCCGATGCGGGCCGGCTCGCTTCTGGCCCTGTCGGCGGCGTACCTGGTTCTGTTCTTCCTCAGCGGCTCGGATGCGCGCGCGGCGCTCAGGCCGGTCAACCTGATCATCGTGGTGCTGGGGGGCCTCTTCTTCGGAATGCGCGGGGGCGCGGCGGTGAGCGTGCTCGCGATCTCCGTGAACTTCGCCCTCTACGTATGGTCCGGGATCCTCGACAGCACGCCGGGCACCTTCTCCGGGAACGTGCTCAGCATCTTCGTGGGGTTGGCAGCGGGCGTCGGCGTCGGCCGGATGCGCGATCTGTCGATGGAGCTGGAGCGGCAGGTCCGGATGCGCCAGGAGGCGGAGCGGCGGAAGGATGAGCTGGTGGAGCATCTGGTTCACGATCTCAAGAACCCGCTGACGGCGATCAGCGGTCACGCGCAGCTCATGCTGGAGGCGACGGAGCACGGCGGTGAGCCGGAGGTAGAGTCGGCGCAGTACATCCGCGCTTCAGCGGAGCGGATGTCGCGGATGGTCATGAACCTGCTCGACGTAGGACGGGCCGAGGAGGGGCGGCTGGTGCCCCGCTATCAATCGCTGGAGCTGCCGCTGTTCCTGGACGAGGTTCACGCCTCGGTGCAGGGGCAGCTCGCCGAGCGCGAGCAGCAGCTCATCGTGGTGCAGAAGAACGACGACGGACGGATCGCCGCGGACCCGGATCTGCTGAGCCGGATCCTCCTCAACCTGCTGGAGAACGCGATCAAGTACACGCCCCGTCGGCGCGTGGTGCGGCTGGAGCTGGGCGGCACCGAGTCAGAGATCGAGCTCTGCGTGTCGGACGAAGGGCCCGGCATCCCAGCCGGCTACGAAGAGCGGATCTTCGAGAAGTACGCCCGATTGGAGCGGGACTCGACCACCGCCGCCGACGCCAGCCGCGGCCTGGGCCTTCACTTCTGCAAGCTGGCGACCGCCGCGCACGGCGGGCGCATCTGGGTCGAGCCGAACGCGCCGCAGGGCAGCGTGTTCCGCATCCGCCTGCCGAGGGCGCTCACCGCGAGCGCCTGAGCGACCGATCCCCGTCGTAATCAGTTGGGCGCGGACCTGTGAAATGGAGCCGCGCAGCGAGAGATAGCTGCCGGAGACGATGGCGTTCTCGATGGCGCCGATCTCCATGGCCCCGCATGTGCCACCGATTCAGGGCGGCGCCACGGGAAGCGTGAAATGGAACGTGCTGCCCGCGCCAACCTTGCTCTCGACCCAGATCGTGCCGCCGTGGGCCTCCACAATCCCCTTCACGATGAAGAGGCCGAGGCCTGACCCCAGCTTGGCAGTGCGCCGGGCCTGCCAGAAGCGATCAAAGATGTGGGGAAGTTCGTCCTCCGCGATCCCCGGGCCGGTATCGGTGATGGAGATCGTTACAAGACCGCCCGAGGACGTGGCGCGGACGGCGATCGCGCCGCCCTCGGGCGTGAACTTGATCGCATTGCCCAGGAGGTTGGCCAGCACCTGGTGGATGCGCGAACTGTCGGCGAGAACTGCCGGAAGCGCGGCTGGAAGATCGGACTCGAGGTGCTGGGATTTGCTCGCCGCCAGTGGCTGCAGCGCCTCGAGCGCCTCGACAACGAGGAGACCCAACTCGAGTCGCTTCGGCTCCACCGAGAGGCTCCCCCCCTCGATGCTGGCGGTTTCGAGCAGGTCCGCGAGCATTTGAC
>JBAWAM010000987.1:0-3288 GCA_049589315.1 Myxococcaceae bacterium | reverse complement strand
GACCTGGTGGTGGTGGGGCCCGAGGCGCCCCTGGTGAAGGGCCTGGCCGACGCGCTCCGGGCCGCCGACATCGCCGTCTTCGGCCCGAACGCGGCGGCTGCGGAGATCGAGGGCTCCAAGGCCTTCTCCAAGGAGATCATGGACGCCGCCCGGATTCCCACCGCCGGGTTCCGCGTGTTCGAGGACGCGCACGAGGCCGAGGCCTGGGCCCGTGCGCAGGGTCGGATCGTGGTGAAGGCGGACGGGCTGGCGGCGGGAAAGGGCGTCATCGTTGCCCCCACCCCCGAAGAGGCGGCGGAGGCGGTGCGGACGCTCGCAGCGACCCCGGCGGGCAAGAGGCTGGTACTGGAGGAGCTGCTCGAAGGCGAGGAGGTCTCGGTCATCGCCCTCTGCGACGGCGAGCGTTACGTCCTGCTCCCGCCGGCACGCGACCACAAGCGGGTGGGTGACGGCGACACCGGCCCGAACACGGGCGGCATGGGCGCATACGCGCCGGCGGCGTGGTTCTCCGACGAGGACATGGCGGAGATGGGCCGGACGGTGATCGCCCCGACGCTCGCGGAGATGCGTCGCCGGGGACGCGAGTTCCGGGGGGCGCTGTACGCGGGCCTGATGCTCACGGCGAAGGGGCCGCGGGTGCTCGAATTCAACGCCCGCTTCGGGGATCCGGAGACCCAGGCCCTGATGATGCAGATCGGCGAGGACCTGCTCCCGCTGCTGGATGCCACGGCGCGCGGCCGGCTCACCCAGGCGCACGTCCAGCTCGAGGCGGGCGCCACCGTCGGCGTGGTGATGGCGTCAGAGGGGTATCCACAGTCGCCGAAGACCGGGGATGTGATCGAGGGGCTCGATCGGGTCTCGCCCGACGTGCAGGTCTTCCACGCCGGGACGAAGCGCAGCGACGGTCGGGTGGTCACCTCCGGCGGTCGCGTGCTCACCGTCTGCGCTCGGGGACGCGATCTGGCCGAGGCGCGGGAGAAGGCGTATCAGGCGGTCTCACTCATCTCGTTCCGGGGGATGCATTTCCGTCGCGACATCGCGGCGCGTGGGCCGACGCCCCCGGGGAGCTGACACATCGTGCGGGTGTTGCTGCGGTACGTCCTGAGCGAGCTGGTCGTGCCGCTGGTCGTGTGGCTGGCGTTCCTGTTCCTGCTGCTGTTCGTGATGCAGTTCCTCCGCGCCACGGAGGTGCTGCTCGGCTCGGCGGTCACCGCGGGTGACCTGGGACGGCTGCTGCTCTACCTGGGGCCGCACTTCGTGGTGATGGCGCTCCCGGTGGCGTTCCTGATGGCCATCCTGCTGGGCATGGGCCGCCTCGGCGAAGACAGCGAGATCCTCGCGATGAACTCGCTGGGGATCGGCCCTCTGCAGATTCTGTCGGTGCCGGTGGCCATGGGCGTGGTGCTGGGCGCTGTGATGTTGCTGATGACCTCCTCCTTCGAGCCGCGCGGCATGTCCGCGGTGAAGGGGCTGCTGAACGAGATCATCAAGAAGAACGTGGCGGGCGACGTGAAGCCCGGTGTGTTCTACGAGGACCTCTCGCGGTTCACCGTCTACGTCGAGGGCGTCGACGAGAAGGCGGGGCTGTGGCGCAACGTGCTGCTCCACGACGACCGGGATCCGCAGTCGCCGCTGCTGGTGGTCGCCCACCAGGGTAGGATCGATCCGGCCGGGCAGGGCGAAGCGCTCCAGCTCGCGCTCGAGCACGGTGACGTCCACCGGGCGGTGCGTTCGACGCGCGACTACACCGTCCTCACCTTCGAGAGCGCGGACATCAACGTGGGCGTCGAGGACCGGATCAGCAGCAAGAACCGTTTCCGATCTCCGAAGGAGGAGATGACGCCGTCCGAGCTGCGCGAGGCGGCCGCGGCGGAAGAGGCGGAAGGGCGCTCTCCCTCGCCGTTCCTGATGGCGTGGTGGGGACGCTTCGGTCAGGCGCTGACGCCGATCGCCTTCGCGCTGCTGGGGACGCCGCTCGCGCTGGGGCGTCGCGGCGGGCGCGCGCGGGGGTTCCTGTTCACCGTCCTCGGCTACGTCGCGTATTACGTGCTGACGCGCACGTTCGAGAACCTGGGCGTCCAGGGAAAGCTGCCGATCATCCTGGCCGCGTTCCTTCCCGCGCTGATCATCGGCGCGCTGGGGGCGGCCATGATGGCCCGGACCCTGCGCGCGGGAAGTCTGCGATGAAGACGCTCTTCCGATACGTGGCCACGTCCTATCTGGCGACGTTCGTGGGCGTGCTGCTCGCCGTGATGACGGTGTTCCTCGTCACCGACTTCGTGGATCGCGCCAAGGCCTACTCCGGACCGAACTGGCTGATCCACGTGATCGAGCTGTACGGGTGGAAGGCCATCCTCGCTACACAGCAACTCGGCCCAGCGGCGATCCTCCTCGCTGCGGGTGTGACCGTCTCTGCCATCCGCAAACGCGGTGAGCTGACTGCCCTCGACGCTCTGGCGTTCGGTCCGCGATCGGTCTACGTGCCGATCGGGATCCTGGCCTTCGTGATCGCCGGCGCGCTGATCGCGGTGGACGAGTTCGGGGTGGTGGCGGCGGGGCCGAAGGTCGACCAGATCATGGTCGAGCGGTTCAACCGCTGGGGCGACTGGCGATTCTATTACCAGCCGAAGCAGTGGTACCGGCGGGGCGACCGGATCTTCTACTTGAAGAATGGTGAGCTCGCTCAGGGATATGAGGACGTCACGATCCTCAAGCTCTCTCCCCAGTTCGCGCTGTCCCAGCGAATCGACGCGAAGCGGATGGTTCACGTGGAGGGCACCCGGTGGCGTCTGTTCGACGTGGCGGATCGCACCTTCGATGGTCAGGGCCAGAGCCGCGTCGAGGTAAACGACGTGCGCGAATACGATCTGGCGGCGCCCAGCGACGCGTTCAGGATCCTCAAAGGAAGGCCCGAGCAGATGCGGCTCGCCCGGATCCGCGAGCAGATCGAGGCGCGCGAGGACGTGGGGCTGCCGATGAACCAGTTCATGCTCGCGCTGCACAACCGCTTCGCCTATCCGCTGGCCGCAGTGCCCGCCGCGTTGCTCGCGGTCGGACTGGCGCTGCGCCGGGAGCGGAAGGGACATGTCACCGCCGCGGTGGTCGAGGGGCTGGTGGTGACGATGACCCTGTGGGGCGTGACGGTGGTGTGCAAGACGTTGGTGCTCTCGGACCGCATGTCCCCGATCCTCGCGGCGTGGATGCCGGCGCTCGTGCTGATCGTCGGCGCGTGGTTGGCGCGACCGGTCGGGGTCGCCCGCCCGGGGAGACGGTCGGCATGAGCGAGGC
>JBAWAM010000986.1:0-4058 GCA_049589315.1 Myxococcaceae bacterium | reverse complement strand
GCGTGTTCTCGTCGGCAACGGGCGAGGCAGCGTCCGTCTCCGGCAACACCATGGCGACGAACTCGAACACCACCGGCCCCAGGGTGATGGTGTCCCCGTCCTGCAGCGGCTGTCTGTTCTGGAGGAGCTCGCCGTTGACCCGGGTGCCATTGGCGCTGCCGGAGTCCTCGACGAAGAAAGCATCCCCCTCTTCGAAGATACGGGCGTGTCGCCGCGAAACCCCGGGATCGTAGAGAACGACGTCGCAATCGCTGCTTCGTCCAATTGCGACGCTCTGCTGCTCGAAGACGAACTCGCGGCCCGCTTCCTTGCCTTCGGCGATCGTCAGCTGGAAGCCCATGTGGGTCAGGACTCTATCGATGCTTCAGCAGCCTGGGCAACGACTCGTCGCGCCCACTCGGGTTCCATCACTTCGGCTTCTCCTCCGAAGGAGAGCACCCACTGCGTGAGCCACCGCTCGGACTCGCCGGAAACCCGGACGTCCACCGCCCCATCCGGCGCCGGGCGGGCGTCGTCGCCGAAGCGCTCGAGCACGTAGGGCGCCACCACCCGCGAGAAGCGGACGCGCACCTCTCCTCCCTGGGCGGGATTCGGAATCACGGCCTGCCGCGTCTGCGCCGGCTCGAAGGTGCGCTCCGTTCCGACGAGATTCTGGATCCGGTCCACCCGGAAGAGCCGCTCGTCGCCGCGCGTGTTGCAGAACGCGGCCAGGTACCACTGCCCGCGGTGACTGAAGAGCTCGAGAGGCCTCACGCATCGGCGTTCGGTCGAGCCCCGCCCGTGACTGAAGTAGTCGAACTCCACCTCGCGGCGGTCCACCACCGCTCGGACCAGCGGCGCGAGCTCGGACGGGGCGGCCGGGCCAGCATCGATCTTCCGGTGCATCTCCCGATAGCGCTCCCGCGCCTGCGGCGGGATGACATTCTCCAGCTTGCGAAGCGCGCTCTCCAGGGCCTCGCCCGCCGCCGGTCGGAGCAGCTCCGCAGACGCGGCGAGCGCAGCGGCTTCGGCGGCGGTCAGGCGAGGCGGCGCGGAGAGCCGCTGGTCGAGGTCGACGTACACCCGGTCGTTCTCGACATACACGTCGATGTAATCGTCGGGCTGGTAGGGGGGCCGCCCCACCATCGTGAGGAGATCCAGCTCTTCCAGGAGCGCCTCGCGGCCGACCCCGAGCTCCTTCGCCAGCGCGTCAACGCTGATGCCCGGGTTCTTGGAGACGTAGGGCACCAGAAAGAGCAGTCGACGCAGACGCTCGTGAACCGACGGCTTTCCGGCGGACTGTGCGCGGGCCCGGCTCACTGTGCACCTCCCGACGCGCTCGACACCGCCGAATCCTTGTGTCGTCTGATGACCTTCTGGGCCAGCTCCCGGTGCCGGGCCACCGCCCTCTCGGGTGCGCGGACCTGGCACTCCGCCCCGAGCGACAGCGCGTAGCGGAGGAGCCCATCGAGGTAGGTCGCCCGGACGGTGACGAGGGCCTCGCCCTCGCCCGGCTGCGACGGCTCGTCCGGGAAGAGCCGCGGAGACAGTGAGGCGAGCTCACCGCGGAGCGACAGGATCACCTCCACCGGCTCGTGAAGGCGGTGCTGCCACGAGTGGCTCCCCACGTAGTCGTCGAGCCGGAAGGCCGAGGGGACCTCGAAGTCTGCGCTGCGCGGCTTCGCCGAGTTCACCTCGAGGTCGCGGATCCGGTGGACATGGAAGGTGCGGATGCCCTGGCGCAGGTGGCAGAACCCGACCACCGACCAGGTCCCACGCCGGAGCGCGAGTCCATAGACGTCCACCCGGCGGCGGGTGACCTCGACCTTTCGAGGCGACCCATAGGAGAGCTCGACGAACTTCCGCGCCGACGCGGCGGCCCAGAGCTGTTCGAGGCGCCCGGCGATGGCCTGCGGGTTCTCGTGAGCCGCCCCCAGCTCCATCCGGACCTTCGGCGTGGGCAGCTCCCGGCCGGAGAAGAAGCCGATCTTCCGGAGGGCGTGGGCCAGGTCCTGCTGCCCGGGGAAGGCCCCCGACGCGAGCGCCGCCGAGCCCGCGGCGTAGAGCACGGCGAGCTCCTCCGGGGTGAGTCCGACCTCCGGCAGGTAGTAGGCCTCGCGATCCACGAGGTACCCGTCCTTCCGGTCGTCGTCCCCCTGGACCCAGGTCAGCGGAATCCCCAACTCGAGGAGCTCCGCCTTGTCGCGCTCGAACTTCCGCTCTGCCGCTTCGTCGGTTCCCGAGCCATAGTCGTCCGGGAAGTGCTCGCGCAGCTCAGCCCAGGTGATGGGTTCGCGCGTATCCAGGAGCAGCGCGACGAGGTCGAGGAGGCGTTCGGTCCGATCCATGAGGGGGGCGGCGAGAATGCGGGCGCCGCCGAGGTGCGTCAAGGCGGGTTCCGACCCGTGTCATTTTGGCATGCAATCGACGCGCACACCCGCACGTATGTCAGGGTAGCGGCCTGCCATCCAGCCGCCAGGTCCGCGGAATCAGGGGCGGGTCGCCCATGGCCCACAGGTTGCTTTCGAGAACGCGTGAGGCCATACAAGAAGGTTCGAACAGGTCATGCGCACTTTCATTTCCATCGCCGCATTCATCGTTTTCGCGCTGGGTCCAGGGTGCGCGCAGGCCCACCAGAAGGCGGCCGTCGCCCCGTCCCAGAAGCTGTACTTCGCGGTCGAGGTCGTCCGGGAAGGCCGCGTCGTGGCGCAGCCGAAGCTCCTGGGTGAGGCGGGCCGACGCCTCAAGGCCGAACGCCGCGCCCCGGGAGCGCCCGCTCCGGACTACCAGCTCTCGCTGCTGCCGGTACTCTCCGGAGATCGCTACCGCATCGACCTCGACCTGCAGCTCCCCGGCTCGACGGGGCACTCCGAGCTCGCCCTGCTCCACGGTGAAGAGCGCCGGCTGGAGCTCGGCCGGAAGCCGGGAGACCTGGCCATCCGGCTGATGGTGATGGAGGTCGACTCCCCCGAATTCCGGGCGCTGATGGGCCTGATGGACGGTCCGGGCGTGGGCGGCGCCGGCAGCATCTAGCCGCGGGGCTACCCGGAATCTGCGGCTTCGAGCACCGCCAGGTCGTCGCGGTGTACGGCCTCGTCGAGGTACCGATAGCCGAGGATCGGCTCTATTTCGGACGTCCGCTTCCCCGCGATCCGCTGGAGCTCGTCTGCGTCGTAGGCGGACAGCCCGCGCGCGAACGCCGCGCCCGTCGGGTCCACCAGGTCCACCGGGTCCCCCTTGGAGAACGACCCCTCGATCCGGGTGATCCCCGACGGAAGCAGGCTCTTCTTCAGGTCCAGCACCGCGCGCCGGGCCCCGTCGTCCACGTGCAGCTTCCCCTTCGCCCGGAGCGCGTGGGCAATCCACGCCGTACGCGCGCTGCGCCGGGTGGCCCTGGGCTCGAACAGGGTTCCCACCGGCTCGCCGGCGAGGACCTGACGCAGTCTCCCCGGGATCTGCCCCGAGGTGATCACCGCCCGGATGCCGAGCTCGGCCACCCTGGCTGCGGCGCGCACCTTGGTGGCCATCCCGCCCGTACCCACGCCGCTCACCGCGCCACCGCCCAGGGCGATCACCTCCTCGGTGACGTCCTTCACCTCGTCGATCAGCTTCGCGTCCGGCTGGCTCCGCGGATCCGCCGAGTACAGGCCTTCGACGTCCGAGAGGATCACCAGCAGGTCGGCCTCGACCAGACCGCCCACCAGCCCGGCCAGGGTGTCGTTGTCGCCGAACTTGAGCTCGGACACCGAGACCGTGTCGTTCTCGTTGATGATCGGGATCACCCGCTCTTCGAGCAGGCGGCCCAGCGCGTGGCGCGCGTTCAGATAGCGGCGACGATCCTGGACGTCCTCGTGCGTCAGCAGGATCTGGGCGACGACCCTTCCCCCACGGCCGAACGCCTCCTCGTAGGCCTGCATCAGCCGGCTCTGCCCCACCGCCGCGCAGGCCTGCTTGCCGGGGATGTCCTTCGGGCGCGCGGCGTAGCCCAGGCGCTCCACACCGAGGGCGATCGCGCCCGAGGAGACCACCACCACCTCGCGCGTCTTCGCCGCCTCGAGCAGCTCCGCAGTGAGCAGCGC
>JBAWAM010000985.1:0-2505 GCA_049589315.1 Myxococcaceae bacterium | reverse complement strand
CGAACGAGCTTCAAGGTCGAGAAGCACCGCGACGGCAAAGTCGAGAACGTGGCCACGTCGATCGAGAAGCAGCAGTAGGCCAGGTCCCTCTCGCGCGGTGCCGAACATCGGCGCGACCTGAGGGTGGACAGGGCCACATCGGCATGGCTTGAAGGGTCGAATGTCCCGGCTTTTGTTGGTCTCGAATCGGCTGCCGGTCACCGTCAAGTCCGAGGGAGAGCAGGTGAACGTCACCCCCAGCGCGGGTGGCCTCGCCACTGGACTGAAGGGGCCTCACGAGAAGTCCGGCGGCCTGTGGATCGGGTGGCCCGGAGACGTCTCGAAGCTCCGTGAGCCGCAGCGCAGGCAGCTCGAGGCGCGGCTCGCGGAGCTCCGCTGCGTCCCCATGTACCTGTCGCCGGCGGAGGTGAGTCAGTACTACGAAGGGCTCTCCAACCGCGTCCTCTGGCCACTGTTCCACTACCTGCTGGACCGGATCCCGCTGCACTCACGCGACTGGGAGGCCTACCGCCAGGTGAACGAGAAGTTCGCGGACCTGGTGGCTCAACACCACCGTCCCGGCGACCTCGTCTGGGTGCAGGATTACCAGCTGTTGCTGGTCCCGGGCATGTTGCGCAAGCGAATCCCCGACGCCCGGATCGGCTTCTTCCTCCACATCCCGTTCCCCGCGTGGGAGATCTTCCGGACGTTGCCGTGGCGGGAAGCGCTGCTGGAGGGGATGCTCGGCGCCGATCTCATCGGGTTCCACACGCTCTCGTACGTCCGGCACTTCGTGAACTCGCTGCTGAGAATCTCGGGCATCACCACCAACGTGGATCGCGTGAGCTACCAGGGACGCCAGATCCGCGTCGGGGCGTTCCCGATGGGCATCGACGCCCAGGCCTTCGCCCGCAATGCTGCGCTCCCGGAGGTCGCGGCGATGGTTGAAGACATCCGGGCACAGGCCCCCGACCACAAGCTCCTGCTCGGGATCGATCGGCTCGACTACACCAAGGGCATCCCTCGTCGGCTCCTGGCGGTGGAGCGCCTGCTGGAGAAGACTCCGTCGCTTCGGGGAAAGCTGCGGCTCATCCAGGTGGCAGTCCCGTCCCGCACCAAGGTCGAGGCCTACGAGGACTTCCGGCACCAGGTCGACGAACTGGTGGGGCGTATCAACGGCCTCTACGGGACCATCCGCTCCGTACCCATCCACTATCTGTACCAGTCCTTCAACGAGAAGCAGCTCACCGCGATGTATCGGGCTGCGGACGTGATGCTCGTCACCGCGCTGCGCGACGGCATGAACCTGGTGGCGAAGGAGTTCGTCGCCGCCCGGACCGACGATGATGGCGTGCTGGTGCTCAGCGAGTTCGCGGGCGCCGCCTCGGAGCTCGGCGAGGCGCTGATCGTCAACCCGTACGATGTCGACGGCATCGCCGAAGGGATTCAGAAGGCGCTCGACATGTCCGAGGAGGAGCGGAAGCTCCGGATGAACGCGCTGCGCCGTCGAGTGAACGAGTTCGACGTCCACCGATGGGCCCAGACGTTCCTCGAGACCCTGGAGAGCATGGGCGAACTCCCGCGCCAACCCGCGCCGCCCTTCACGCCGCCGGCCCAGCTCCAGGAGGTCGTCGAACAGATCGCCTCGGCGAAGCGGCTGATCCTGTTGCTCGACTACGACGGGACGCTGGTGTCGTTCGTGGGCCTGCCCGAGCTGGCCGCGCCGGGAGAGCCACTCCGGAAGCTGATACTGGAGTTGACGAAGCTCCGGGACACCGAAGTGCACATCGTGAGCGGGCGGAAGCACGAGCAGCTCGACAAGTGGCTGGCTGATCTCCCCATCGGACTGCACGCGGAGCACGGGCTCTGGACGCGCAGTGAGAAGGGGCAGCCCTGGGTCGCCGCGCGCGACGTCCCGCTGGAATGGAAGGATCAGGTCCGCCCGATCATGGCGCAGTTCACGCGCCTGGTGCCGGGGTCCTTCATCGAGGAGAAGACCGCGTCGCTCGCCTGGCACTACCGGATGGCGGAGGCCGAGTTCGGCGCGTTGCAGGCGAACGAGCTCTGCCTCTACCTGGGGCAGAGCTTCTCGAACGTTCCGGTCGAGCTCCTTCAGGGCGACAAGGTCGTGGAGATTCGTCCGCACGGGATCTCCAAGGCGCTGGTGGTGCCGCCCGTCGCGGAAAAGGCGGGGCCAGACGCGCTGATCGTGGCGATCGGCGACGACCGCACCGACGAGGACATGTTCGGCGCGCTCCCGGAGAACGGCGTCGCGATCCACGTCGGGCCGAAGCCGAGCGTCGCGCCCATTCGCATTCCCGACGTTCAGTCGGCGAGGAGCCTGCTCGAGAGAATCCTGGCGACCCGGCGCTGAAGTGCACGGCCTGCCGGATGGACTCCGGCCGACCCACGAGGCCATCTGCGGATGAGGAGGTCGCTTGAGATTGCCCGAGTGCGGGTATGCTCGGGTGCATGACGAAGGCGTCCAGCTCGCTTGCTCTCCCCGTCCTCGTGTCCGCACTGTGC
>JBAWAM010000984.1:0-3127 GCA_049589315.1 Myxococcaceae bacterium | reverse complement strand
GCTTCTGCTTGTCGGCGTCGCGGTGGTCCTCGACCTCTCCGAGGCTCTTGACCGGACGAGAGAAGGTGACGGTCGGACGGACCTCGCCCTGGATCGGCCCCTGGGGACGAGCGACCATCACCGCCAGCGCACCCTCCGCACCGGGCAAGGCTTCCGGTTCGATGTCGAGCTTCGGCGGTTCGGGGAGGGGCGCGAGATCGATCCCCTTCGAATCGGACGCGGCGGTCACCGGCTCGCCATTCCCCTTTGGCGGGCGGTCGCAGGAGCCATTGCAGGCAGCGAGAACGAGCGCGGTCACGACTGCGAACGGCAACGCAAGACGAGGCAGGTTCACAAGACCTCCGAGGAATCCGGCCACACCGGATTCAAGCCACGTGCCGACGCGGGTGCGTCAACGTGGACACAGGGCAGTCATAGAGGATCTGAAGTGGTTGCGCGATTGAAGAGCGCCCGAACGAGTTCGTCGATGGGCTCGAACCGGGTTCGACAAGGCGCGCCTTCGGACCACAACCCCTGCGAGCGGGCCCGGTCGCGCGCCAGCAGGAGGATCAGCGAGGAGCGCGTTCCGTAGTTGAACGCGGGCACGTGGACGCAGGGCGCCGCGAGGGGATCGGCGCCGTCGTGCTGTGCCAGGAGTTCCTGCAGCTTCGAGACCTCGGGAGGACCGTCCCCCTGCGGCGACGGCCACCCCGCCCGAACCCGCTCCACCCGCGGGGCATCCGCCGCACCGAAGCTGCGCTCACTGATGACGTACAGCCCCGGCCCCTGCCGCTCCTGGGTCAGCCTGTCGCCATCGCTCCAGGTGATTCCGACGGTGCGCCCATCCGAGTACAGGAGATGGAACGCGTTGAACCGACGCGCGTCCATCGCCCCCAGCGCTTCGTGAAGCGACTCCAGACTCGGGTGCCGGAGCGCCTCGACGACCAGCGCCCCTCGCGACTCGCGGTCTTCGTACTTCTCCGCGGCGAAACGGTTGGTGATTCCGACGAAGAGGCCCGCCGCATTCAGACCGAGCCACGTCCCCCCCGCCCGCTCGTCCCGAGGCGCCATGAAGGCAGGCGCTCCCCTCCAGAGGACCGGCGGAGTGGAGGGGCGGTCCAGGGCCTCGTCGCGATTGGCCGCGACGACCAGGGGCCAGTCAGGGTTCTGGCCAGCAGAGATGGCGAGCGTGCACATCGCTCCATGGATAACCCGGGGCGATGAACCGGCGCATCTCCGAAGTAGGCCCCGGACAGGGAGCAGCTCACCTGTCGCCTCGACTCCGCCCGAGCTCAGGGATAGAAGGCCGAGTCCATCCGCCGAGTGCGGCTTCAAGTCGCCTGAACGGAGTGGTAGCAGGCGAGCCTGACCCTTCGATGGCCGACGAAGGTGGCAGGAAGCGACGAAGCACCACCGGAGTAACAATGCGCGCCGTGTCATCCCTACCTCTGGTCGACGCTCCGAGCCTGTCCACGCCCGATCTCATCGAGGCGATCGCCCGGGCCAGGCGCACTCAGCACACCGACGACGCGGCCCGGCACGCGCTTCCGGAGCTGTATCGGGAGCTGGTGAAGCGGTCGCCACCGCCCCGAAAGCCGAAGCCGCGAAGCCCGCTCGACGCCGCGCGGGAAGCCGCGGACATCCTGACGTTCGAGGTTCCGCCCTCGCACCGCAAGCGCTACGGCCAGGCGATCACGCGAGGAAAGCGCGCGATCGTCGACGTCCTCGCGCCGCTCGAAGTCGAGCCCCTGAAGCCGCAGCACGCCTTCAATCTCGCCCTGCTCGAGTGCCTCGAAGGACTCCTTCAGGGACACTCCCCTGGTCTTGAAGCGCGGCTCCGACCGCTGCTCGATCCGACGGCCTGGAACCCCACGTCGCACCGGGGCGAGCCCGTCGCCAGTCTGGTCACCCAGCTCAAGCGCGCCTATCTGCGGACCTCGGCCCCCATCTGGCGTCGGATCCTCGATAGGCAGCGTGCCTGGAACGAACGCGTCATCGACATCGCAGTCCGAGCCGGCCGCTCCGACATCCCGCCCGTCGAAGAAGCCAACGCGCTGATCGCAGGACTCGCGGCGCTGGGCGATCCGCTCCGGTCCGCAAACCGGTGGATGCGTCCGCTCGAGCCGCTGTTGCGCGAGGTGCTGCGGAAGCAGCAGGGGTTCAACACCCAGGTGATGCTCGTCCTGTCGGATCTGTTGAACGGCCGGCCGCCCATCGTCGCGCCCACGTCGAAGGAGTATCGGACGTTCTACGAGGCCCGGGAGCGCCTGGACCTTGCCGCCTGCTCCGCCTCGCTGCAGACGCTGACGCTTCGTCCCCTGATCAGCCTGGTCGTCCCTGCGTGGGAGACGCCGCCGGAGATCCTCCGCACCTGCATCGAATCGGTGCGCGCGCAGCTCTACCCCGAGTGGGAGCTGTGCATCGTCGACGACGGGTCGAAGAGCCGAAAGGTCCGCGAGCTCCTCGAGGAGTACTCCAGCGAGGACCCGCGGATCCGTTGGGCGCGGCTCGAGGAGAACGGTGGCATCGCGCGCGCCACCAACAAGGCGATCGAGATGGCGAAGGGCGATTGGATCGCCTTCCTCGACCACGACGACGCGCTGGCGCCTCATGCACTGGCCGAAATGGCGCTGCGCATCGCGGCGGAGTCCACGCTCGACTGGCTGTATTCAGACGAAGATCGACTCACGAACGACGGCGTCCGCCAGACCCCGTTCTTCAAGCCGGACTGGTCGCCCGATCTGCTGAGGTCGGTCAACTACGTGTGCCACTTCGTGGTAGCGCGCGCGTCGCTGGTCAAGGAGCTGGGCATCCGCGAAGGTTTCGAAGGGTCACAGGACTTCGACTTCCTGCTCAGGCTCTCCGAGAAGAGCCAACGCGTCGCCCACATCCCGAAGATCCTCTACCACTGGCGGACCTCTCCGATTTCGCTGTCCCGGGACGACCGGAAGCTGAAGGCGGCTTCGGCGGCCGGCGTGCGTGCGCTCGAGGAGCACCTGGCGCGACTCGGTGAACAGGGGTTGGTGAGCGATCCCTGGCCGACCCACTATCGCGTCCGGTACCCGGTGCGAGGCCAGCCTCTCGTCTCGATCATCATCCCGTTCAAGGACCGGCCGGAGCTGCTGGAGCGACTGCTGCCGACGTTGCT
>JBAWAM010000983.1:0-2980 GCA_049589315.1 Myxococcaceae bacterium | reverse complement strand
TCAGCGGAGGCAGCCTCGCCAGCAACGCGCAGCTCCGCGAGCGCGACGACGAGTGGACCATCGAAGGAGATCCCACCGAGGCCGCGTTCCTGGTCGCGGAGCGCAAGCTCGGCAGCCGGGAGCGGCGCCTGAAACGCTTTTGCCGCTTCGCGGAGGTACCGTTCACGTCAGAGCGCAAGCTCATGTCGAGCGTCGAGGTCGACGCGGACCGCTCCGGGATGCTCGCGGTGATCACCAAGGGTGCTCCCGACATACTGCTCTCCAGATGTACCCACCTGCGGGTGGGCAGCGACGTCGTCCCGCTCGACGACGAGAAGCGGGCGCGGATCCTCGCCGACGTGGATCGCCTCTCCGACCAGGCGTTCCGCACCCTCGCGGTGGCCTACAAGCGCCTCGAGCAGACCCACCTGGACCACGTCAGCGAGGCCGTCGAACAGGGGCTCGTCTACGTCGGCCTGGTGGGCATCATCGATCCCCCGCGGCCGGAGGCGGCGGTGGCCATCGGCGAAGCCCATCGCGCGGGGATGCGGGTGCTCATGATCACCGGAGACCACCCGCATACCGCGGCGCGCATCGCGGCGGATCTCGGCATCATCCCGCGCGGGGAGGGAGCGCTCAGCGGCGTCGAGCTCGACAAGCTGTCGCCGGACCAGCTCCGGGAGGCGGTGCGGCGGACGTCGGTGTACGCGCGCGTCGCGCCGCAGCACAAGCTGCAGATCGTCGATGCGCTCCAGGCGGACGGGAACATCGTGGCCATGACCGGCGATGGCGTGAACGATGCGCCGGCGCTGAAGTCGGCGGACATCGGCATCGCGATGGGGATCACCGGCACCGAGGTGACGAAGGAGGCCGCGAAGATGATCCTCGCCGACGACAACTTCGCGACCATCGTCCGCGCGGTTCGTGAGGGCCGGGACATCTTCGAGAACATCAGGAAGTTCCTGCGCTACCTGCTGTCCTCGAACATGGGCGAGGTCCTGACCATCTTCCTCGGCGTTCTGCTGGCCGGCGCAATGGGCCTGGATACCGGCGCGGACGGCGTGGTGCTCCCGCTGCTCGCCACGCAGATTCTGTGGATCAACCTCCTCACCGACACCGCCCCCGCTCTGGCGATGGGCGTGGACCCGGAGACCGAAGACGTGATGAGCCGGCCACCGCGCAAGCTCACCGACCGGGTGATCGACAGGCGCATGTGGGCCGGCGTCATCCTGATTGGCCTGGTCATGGCCGTGGGCACCCTCTTCGCCATCGACCTCCATCTCCCCGGCGGGTTCATCGAAGGCACGCACACGCTGGAGAACGCGCGGACGGCGGGCTTCACCACGCTGGTGTTCATGCAGCTCTTCAACTGCCTCAACGCGCGCTCCGAGGAGCTGAGCGCCTTCCACCGGCTCTTCGTGAACGGCTGGCTCTGGGCCGCGATCGCGCTGTCGGTGCTGCTGCAGGTCGCGGTGGTGAACGTTCCCGTCCTCAACGAGGCCTTCGGGACCGAGCCGCTCTCGCTGAACCAGTGGCTGACGTGCACCGCCCTGGCCAGCGCCGTGTTGTGGGTGAGCGAGGCCCGCAAGCTTCTCGGGCGGGCCGTGCGCGGATGAGGGTCAGAACCCGCCAAAGTGGAAGGTCATCCCTCCGGTGATGCCCCTCAGCGCTTCCGCGGGGACCTCCACCGGCGCGGGGAGGACCAGGCGATAGCCCACGGTGAAGCCCACGCGCAGGAACCGCGTGGCGTTGAGCTCGAGGCTGGCGTTCGGCTCGGCCGAGAAGGCGAGGCCGCCTCGAACCGTCCGCCGATCCTCCGACTCCACCGAGACATATGCGCCGCCCATCACCAGGCCGACGCGGGCGTGCATGGGAGACTCCGGCGCGATGACGTGCTCCACCAACAGGCCTCCGCTCCACAGAGCGAGCCGCTCGCCGGAGGGACTGAGGGGCGCCAGGGCACCTTCGAAGGTCGGCGTGGCGGAGAGCGCAGCGCCCACCAGCCACCGGTCATCGAACACGAGGCCGCCGCGGCCTCCGGTGAGGAGCGCAGCGCCGTCGCCGAGCTGGGTGAGGCCCAACAGCGGACCGCCGAAGCCGCCCACGTTCGTGGACAGCATCACCGGTTCCGCAGGGGGAGGCGTGGTGGAAACGAGAAGGGCAGCAAGCAGGGTCGTGATCATGCGGCGGAGATACCGTCGGCCTTCGTTGTGAACGAGATGCAGGAGGTCACGCTCGAGGTCATGCCTGGACCATGACCTCGCGCCTGTTGACGGCGGAGGCGGCGCCCCTCGATGGTGCCACGCATGATTCGAGTGCTCCTCGTCGACGACCAGGCGCTCTTCCGCGAAGGGCTCCGGACCCTCCTCTCGGTCGAGCCGGGGATCGTCGTGGTCGGGGAGGCGAAGGACGGACACGAAGCGTTGATCCTGGCGGAGTCCACCCATCCGTCGGTCGTCCTGATGGATCTGCGCATGCCGGGCATGGACGGCGTCACCGCCACCCGGCGGCTGCGCGCGCGCTTCCCCCGGATGCGGGTGCTGGTGCTGACGACCTTCGATGACGATGCCTCGATCTTCGAGGCCGTGCGCGCCGGCGCGGTCGGATACCTGCTCAAGGACGTCTCCGCGCCGGCCCTCGTCACGGCGGTACACGCGGCGGATCGCGGAGACTCGGTGCTGCAGCCCTCGGTGGCCCGGCGGTTGATAGAGGAGTTCAACCGCCTTGCGTCGATCGCACCCTCGCCCGCGCAGGAACTCGCAGTGACGGACAGGGAGCGGGAGGTGTTGAAGCTCCTCGCGCGCGGGTCGAGCAACAAGGAGATCGCCTCGGCCCTCGGGCTGGTGGAGGGGACGGTGAAGAACCACGTCACGCGCATCCTCGAAAAGCTCGAGGTCGCGGACCGGACCCAGGCGGCGCTCAAGGCGCGGGAAGCGGGGATTGTGTGAGCCGTGAGTGGTCGCCCCGCGTCCCGCCGGTGGATCCCCGCCGACCCCTGGTG
>JBAWAM010000982.1:0-2757 GCA_049589315.1 Myxococcaceae bacterium | reverse complement strand
ACCGGGCCTTCACGTCTTCGATGATCGTGCGGATCTTGTCGCTCTCCGGGTTCACGATTCGCGGCGTGACGAAGATCACCAGCTCACGCTTGCTGCTGTCGAAGGACCGGCTCTTGAAGAGCTCGCCGATGATCGGGATGTGCCCCAGCCCCGGCACCTTCGAGACGGCCTTCTGCTCGTCGTGGCTGAACACCCCGGACAGCACGATGGTCTCGCCGTGACGCACGGTCACGTTGGTCTTCACCTTCCGCGTCCGGAACCCGGGGATGGTCGAGGACCCGCCCACGCTCACGGCCACGGAATCGTCCACCTCGGAGGCCTCTGCTTCGATCTCGGTCTGGATGTTCCCGTTCCGATCGGCGGTCGGCCTCAACTTCAGGATGATGCCGTACTGCTTGTACTCGACGGTGAAGTTGTTCGAGGTGATCAGCGGGATGGGCACCTCGCCACCTGCCAGGAACTCGGCCTTCTCGCCGCTCGCACACACGAGCTTGGGCTGCGCCAACAACCGCCCGTATCCGTCGTTCCCCTGGAACCCGATGGCGAAGTCCGACGTCGCGGTCCCGGTCAGCGCCAGCGCTCCCTGGGAGAGGTTCCCCGGGAAGAGATCCCGGGTGATGTTGGTCACTGCCACCGCGGTGCCGGTCACGTCGGTCGGGTACTTGATGCCGTAGCGGTCGGTGGTGCTGCGCCGGATCTCCACGAACTGCACCTCGGACAGGATCATCCGCTTGATGCCGACCACCAGCAGGTTCTCCACATTCTCGCCGATGGCCTTGGTGATCAGCTCCGCCTTCTGCAGGTCCTGCTGCGACTCCACCGACCCTTCCAGGAAGATGGTCGCGCCCACCACGTTGGCCTGCACGTTCTTGAGCCCGGCCTTCTGGAACGCGGCGTTCAGGTTCTGCGCGACGAGCTTCTTCGCGTTCGGCGCGATCTTCACGAAGCTCTTCACGTTCCCGTACAGCGCAACGACCTGCTCGATCCGGTCCGCGTCCGCGGTCGTGTACGCCTGCCCGTCGAGGTAGATGCGGTCGCCCACCATCCGCACGGACACGCCCTCGATCTCACCCAGCAGCTTCTTGATCTCGGAGATGACCTCGTTCGGATCCTGCTTGCGGACGGCCACGAGGTAGCTGACCCGCTGACCGTTGTTCTTCCAGATCAGCAGGGTCGTCTTCCCCTCGCCCGTTCCGATGATCAGCACCTGGTTGCTGCCGATGCTCCTCACGTCCGCGATCGTCTCGTCGCCGACGGCGATGCGGCTGATCCCGGGAACGTTGATGACCTTCTGCGTCCCCACGCCCAACGCAATGGTGTTGTCCTGCGCCGCCGCAATCCCCGCGGTCAGCGTCCACAACACACACACCGCCACCGGAAGCCGGAATCGATTCACCATCTGAGCTGATCCTCGTCTGTCATGCCGCTTCCCACCACATCGCCCACGCACAACCGAAGGCGATCGCCACTCCGTACGGAATGTGCCGCCGCGCGCCGGGGCTGTCGCCCCTGGGCACCAGGCCCAGCCGCTGCGCCCACCGCCGCCCGGACGCTGCCAGGGTCTCCCTGAGGTGCCCCTGCACGAGCAGGGTCAACGCGGCCTGGACCGATCCGGCCAGTGAGATGAACACCACTGCGGCCAATACCAGGGGGAACCCGAAGGCGGCGCCCACTGCGCCCATCAACTTCACGTCCCCCCAACCCATCTTCCCACGCCACGCCAGCACGCCAAACAACGCCATGGCGCCGACCAACCCGATCACTCCGGACACCAGTCCGCGTTCGGAGTCTCCCAGCCCCTCCACCACCCACCGCACCATCAACGCCCCCACCATCGCCGGATACGTCACGACGTCGAAGATCCGCCCTCCGAGGACATCGGTTACCACCGAGATCAACAGGGCCACTCCGAGGATGGTCCAAAGCGCGATCTGAACTGGGGGCATGACCAGCCCGTTCGCCACGCGACCGAGCGGCTGGAACTACACCAACCGCGAGTCCAAAAGTCAAAGGTCACGAGCGACTTGAGACGGGGGACACCGTCGCCTACCGAAACGAAAACGGCCCAGGCGTTTGACCCGGGCCGTTCGATGCGTTCTCAGCAGAAAGCTTCTGATCAGCGGAACACGAGCTTGATGCGCTCGCTGCAGACGAAGTACTCGTCCCCGTCTTCGACCTTGCGGCGCTTGATGCGCTGCTTGTTGAACCAGGTCCCGTTCGACGACCCGAGGTCCTCGATGTGCCACTCGTTGCCGTCGCGGGTGATCGCCGCGTGCTCGCGCGAGACCTTGCCGGAGTTGATGACGAAGTCGCAGTGCTTGCCGCGACCGATCACGAACCGGTCCTTGGTCACCTTGTCGAGCTCGCCGCCCTCCGCCATCAGATAGAGGCCGCCCTCCTCCTCATCGTCGGCGACGCCCTCGTCGTCATCCTGGGAAAGGTCGCGGTCGTCGGCCGCATCCATGCCGAGGCCCTCGTCGACCTCGTCGAGCGGCTGGTCCTCGTCATCGAGCGGATCGGGCTGCGGCGCGTTCTTGCCCTTGATGAGGCGCTCCAGCTCGGCGGCGGTCTCGAGCACGCGCTCTGCGACTTCGCGACGGGCAGGATCCTCGTCGAAGCGGGCCTTCTCCTCTCCGCGCGTGGGACGTGCCGCAGGTACCGGCGTGTTCTCCACCGCCCGGGCAACGGGCTGGAGCACCGGGGGCGCGCCCCTCGCAGCCTGTGGCCGAGCGGAACCTGCCACGGCACTCGCTGCAC
>JBAWAM010000981.1:0-3335 GCA_049589315.1 Myxococcaceae bacterium | reverse complement strand
GCAGCTGCGAGCCGGCTGTGTCGCGTCCCCATTGTGCACCCTTCCCCGTCCCGCGGATGAAGCTAGGGATCGCCGCCGGCCCCTTCAACCAAGCCGGGTCACGACCCAGAACGCGCCCGCGGTGAGGATTGCCCCGGAGGCCAAGCTCGAAGTCCAGCGACCCACGATCGGCCGGCGCGAGAGAAGCCGCAGGAGCGGATAGGCCGCGAGCACGACCGCCGCCTGCCCCGCCTCGACACCGAGGTTGAAGCCGGCCAGCGCCGCGACCGGCGCGACCAGCAGTGAGACGAGAAGCAGGACAGCGGACCACCGGCGCCCCGTCCCGATCTCATGAGGACCTGCCCGCATTCAGGCCTCGGCCAGCATGACCTCGAGCCGGATGTGGCGGCTTCCGTTCTGATGCTCGGCCCCACAGCTGGGGCAGTACACCGGCTGGGTCCAGTGCGACTCCACCTTCACCTCCTCGACGCAGCAGATGAAGGACGCACGCCGCATGTCGTCCGGCTCGCGGCGCATCTCCGGCAACCGGTCGGAGGGAGGCACCGGCACGTAGGTGGGTGCCGGGTTGTCGCGCAGCGTTCGGGACGGCCACGCGAGCTGCTCGAAGCGGATCTCCTTCGCCAGCACGTCCGCCAGCTTTTCGATCCAGGCGCGCTGCTGCGGCGTGCACCAGTCGTCCGACAGCGCCGCGCGACCGCAATACACGCAGTAGAGCTCCTCCTGGCCCCGGTGAAGCTCCTCGTGGTTGGCGAGCAGCAGGTAGCGGTTGAGCTGGCGGTGCACGGTCCCGCCGTCGTTCGGCCCATTGCGCACCTTGAACTGGCGGTGGCAATGAGGGCACTCGCGCCTCACGAAGCCCAGCCCATCCGACGGCAAGCCAACCCGATCCGCCTTCATCGTCCCGCCCCCTGAGTCGCCACTCGCCCGCGCTGTGCCACCGCGAGGATCAGCGCGACCAACGCGAACACCAGGAAGAGGTGGATCCACCATCCCAGCTCCGCTCCGCTGACCATTCCGAGAATCCAGAGGACCAGGAGGATCACGGCGATTGTCCACTGCATCCACAGCCCTCCCCTGCTCGCGGAACCTGCGTCCGCACCGGAGGTGTCGCAAGGCCGGCGCGACATCCCCACCCGCGGAAGTTTTTTCCCGTTACAGGGACGGTGCCTTTCCACTCCCTCGTCATTCCGGATGGTTGCGAATGGCACGGCAGCTGCTCCGTGGCCCGCCACTCCGCATGGCGCGGTCGGGGAGGTGTTCGCATGCGACATTTCGCAGTGGTGGGCATGCTGCTCTGGGGCGGTGCGGTGTTCGCCGCCCAGACCCGCGAGGACACCGCGCAGTGTGGACAGGCCCAGTCCCTGGCCCGGCGACTGGCGGACGGTGAGGCGGAGCTGACGCGGCCGCGCGCCGCGCTGGAGGATCGCGACGATCCGGCGCTCTATGAACGGGCGCTGGAGCTGGGCATCGTCGATGCGGTGAAGGCCTCGAAGTTGCCGGAGCGGCAGCAGCGGCGCATCGCCACCGCCATCGTGCGCGAGGCGCAGAGCAACGGGCTGGACCCGCTGCTGCTCGTCGCAGTGATCCGGATCGAGAGCGCGTTCAACAACTACGCGGTGTCACCCGTCGGCGCGATGGGGCTGATGCAGGTGATGCCGGCCACGGGCCGCTGGTTGGCGGACCGGCGGGGAGCGCCCCTGGGCAGGACGAGCCACCTGTTCGACTCGGAGCTGAACATCGAGCTGGGGACCGCCTACCTCGCCGAGCTGATCACTCGATTCGGCAGGGTGGACGAGGCGCTGGCCGCCTACAACGCCGGCCCCGCCGGGGCGAAGAAGATCCTTGCCCAACGCGCCAGCCGCGTGCGCTTCATGGCCGGATACCCGACCAAGGTGCTCAAAGAGTTCCGCAAGCTCGAGCGCGAGGCCGAAGCCCGCATGGCCGCGACCCAGGGGGAGGAGCCACTTCCCGACGGTCGCGGATAGGCCTGTCTCCAAAGCAACGGACCGTCGAACACCTGGCGAACGGTGCCTCCGAAACCGGTCCATGCCCCCTGTTCCCTTCCGAGGAGTCCTAGCAGTTTGGCGCCCGCCTTCCGCGCCACTCGGCGGCAACAAGGAGCGTGCAATGCCTGGGATTGAGGTCATTCGTGAAGACGTAGAAACCAGGGTCATCCTGCGGCTGCAGGGGAAGTTCGATGGGCCAGCGGCGTACCTCCTCAACAGCCTGCTCACGGACATCGAGCCGACGCAGCAGGTGGTGGTCGACTTCTCCAGGGTCATCGAGTTCCAGGATCTCGCTGTGGGCGTCCTCACCCGGGGGCTCACCGACAGGTCGTGCCAGCTTCAGGGGCTGCGCAGCCACCAGGAGCGGATGTTCCAGTACTTCGGGGTCGCCACCCACGGTCATGAACGCACGGTGCGCCCGCCGAAGCCGTCGCTCCGGGTCGCCTGAGCCTGCCCGCCTGCCCAGCGAAGGCTGGGGTTCCCCTGTCGCCCTGACGTAATAGAGTGCGCGGACCGCATGACTACGCCGGCCCGCGCACTCTCTCCCTCCCTGACGCCCTCCACCGCCCGAGCCGCAATCGAACGGGTCGCCCGAAGCCTCGGCAGCGTGGTGCTGGGCAAGGACGCGGAGATCGCCCTCACCCTCACCTGCATGGTCGCCCGGGGCCACCTCCTGCTCGAGGACGTGCCCGGCGTCGGCAAGACCACCCTCGCCGAAGCGATCGCGCGCAGCTTCGGGCTGTCGTGGGCGCGGGTGCAGTTCACTTCGGATCTGATGCCCGCGGACATCCTCGGCGGGCAGATCTTCAAGCCGCAGTCCGGCACGTTCGAGCTGCGCAAGGGACCGCTGTTCCACCAGCTCGTGCTCGCCGACGAGCTGAACCGCGCGCCGCCCCGGACGCAGTCGGCCCTGCTGGAGGCCATGGCCCAGCGGCAGGTGACCCTGGATGGCGTGACCCACCCGCTGCCAGCGCCGTTCGTGGTGGTCGCCACCCAGAACCCGGCGGATCTCGCCGGCACCTATCCCCTCCCCGACTCCCAGCTCGATCGGTTCCTGATGCGGATCTCGCTGGGCCATCCGTCGGCGGCGCTGGAGGCGAAGCTGCTGCAGCAGCGCGGGATGTCCGAGCCCTCGCGGCAGCTTCCGGCCACGTCGTCCGCGGAGGAGCTCCTCGCGCTTCAGGCCCTGGCGGCCACGGTCGTGGTGAGCGATTCGGTGGCGCAGTACGTGGTGCGCCTGGGCGAGGCCACCCGGCAGCACCCGGACATGGAGCGAGGCGCCTCCACCCGCGCGCTGCTGTCGCTGATGGACGCGGCCCGGGCGAACGC
>JBAWAM010000980.1:0-8780 GCA_049589315.1 Myxococcaceae bacterium | reverse complement strand
CCACCCGCCCGCCGGGAAACTCCCAGAGCAGTGGAAGGGACGCGGTGGGCGGCCGCTGGGTGATCAGATAGCGGCCGCCATCCTTCTCCAGCATGGCGCCGACGACGCGGATCTGACGACGAGTCATTGGTAGATGAGTGGCGCCGTGCCGCTCACGCGGTCGGTTTCCACCCTCCTCCTTTCAAACCGTGCATGCGGATTTCCCGCACACGGCTTACGGGTGATGATTCACGATGCAGCATGCACGGCTTGGGGTAGCGGATGGTGCCCCGCAGTCGGTGCAGGCCTCTGGCTTCATATTCCTCGCGCTGCCACCAGATGCGATGGCCCGGCTTCGCATGTCGCCGGTGACGCTTCCACCGGAACAGGTTCAGCCGTCGGACGACGTACTTGTCGATCGCGTGGAATTTGAGGGCCGCGTTGCCGGTGCAGAAGTAGTTGCCCCAGCCGCGGAGCACCGGGTTCAAGTCGCGGATGAGTACATCCACGTCCTTCACGCCGTTGCGCCGTGAGTCGGTGAGCTCCTTCGCCCTCGTCCGCACCCGCTTCATGCTTCGCTTCGAGGGCCACCGCTGGAGGTAGTAGCGGCGAATCCGCTTTTCCTCCCACAGCTTTCCCGACATCCGCATGTGCAGGTGACAGCCAAGGAAGTCGAAGCCTTCCTTCCCGCCGGTGAGGTCTACTCGTCGCGTCTTCTCCGGGTGCAGCGTCAGCTTTAGCCTCTCGAAGATGATGCGCACTCTTCGTTCGGCCTCTTCCACACCCTCGCGGCTCGTGCACAGCACCACGAAGTCGTCCGCGTATCGCACCAGTTTGCCGACGTCGGCGCACTGGCGTTGCCACACGGAGTCGAGGAAGTGCAGGTAGACGTTCGAGAGCAGCGGGGAGATGACCCCGCCCTGCGGCGTACCCGAGACCGTCTCCGAGTACCTGCCCTCTTCCATCACCCCTGCCTGGAGCCAACCACGCAGCAGTTTGAGGACTCTCCGGTCCGAGACCCGCTTCGAGACGCGCTCCATCAGGAGCGTCTGGTCGATGCTCCCGAAGTAGTCGCGAATGTCCGCGTCCAGCACGTGTCGCCACCCGGCGTTCACCGTCTCCCGGATGGTTTCCAGTGCCTGCAACGTGCCAATGCGCGGCCGGAAGCCGAATGACGAGGGCAGGAAATCCGCCTCGAATATCGGCTCAAGAATCAGCTTCGCCGCCATCTGCGCGATGCGGTCTTTGACCGTCGGAATCCCCAAAGGCCGCTGCTTGCCGTCAGCCTTCGGGATGTACCGCCTCAGCACGGGAGGTGCTCGGTACGTTCCTGCGCGGAGCTCGTCGTGAAGCTCGTTCAGCAGCGTCGCGACGCCGTACTGCTCCAACGCTTCGAGCGTGACTCCATCCACGCCCGCAGCGCCCTTGTTGCGTTTCACCCGAGTCCACGCCTCACTCAGGACGTCACGCCTGAAGATGCGGTCGTACAGCGCGTGGAAACGGCGACCCTTCTGCTGCTTGGCTGCAATGTAGAGCTTCCGCTGAAGTTGTCGGACTTTCTCGTCCGGCTTTGGCCGGCCGGGGTGGTTGGAGCCTCTTCGAAGGCCCATGCCCTCACCCTTACCTCCAGCTGAAGCGACACCACCCCAGGGGCCCTTTCCTCCGGCCGCGTTGTTCTGCACGGCCCTCGTCGGTACTACGGCCCCCTCGGACTCCCGCTGCGCTCCGCCCGCTTTCGCACTCGGCTTATACGGTCGGTCTTTGCCGGACGTCGGCTGCGCAGACGGGCCTCTCGTGTTCCGCACCCTTCCTTCAGCGCGTGCTGCTCCCCATACCCCGCCGGGACTCCGCGCGTACCCGGACTTACCCGCGCGTTGCGTGGCCTTCGCCGTGACATGCTCGGCTCGGCTCCCGGTCTGTAAGTGTGACGAGGCGGCAGGCTTCACTTGATGTTGCGGCCCGCGCTGTTGCTTCCCTCCGCCAGCTTTTGCTGGTGAGGGCTTTTGACGCTCCGCTTGGCTCGGTCGCCTCTCGGCGACTGGCTGGAGCCTGCTACGGGGCTCTCCGGTGATTACCCCGACGGGACTCTCACCCGCTGGAAAGGTGCAGCAAGGCACGACCGCGTCGGCCGCTTGCGCGACTCCTTCGGCTGTACCGTCACGACGCACCATGCGCGTCACTCTACGCGGCGAACGAGCTGGATCGCCTTCTCCGGGCACGCGACCACGCACAGCCCGCAGGCGCGGCACGCGTCCGCCCGAGGCGTGTACGCGGTCTGTCTTCCATGTGCGCGGCTCTTCAGCTTCTGCAGGAAGCCGAGCGCTGCGAAGTCCGCGTCCTCCATGGTGCGAACCTCGAAGACGTCGTACGGGCACACCACGACGCAGTCCTTCTTCCCCTCGCACCTGCCGCGGTTCACCACCGGCAGGTACTGCCCGGGCGAGGCCTCGCACTTCTCGCCCGGGCGCCTCGGATCACGCGCCGCCTTCCGCGCCTTCTCCGGGTCCTTCGATGCTCTCACTTCGCGATCTCCGCCTCGTGGAGCGGCTCCACCGCGACGGGCTCCGGACGGGAGGTCTCCGCCTCCTCCTCGTCCTTCTTCTTGAACAGCCGCGCGAAGAACTGCGATGCGTCGTCGAACAGCGAGTACGCGACGGGCACCGCCACCAGGGTGAGGATCAGCGAGAGCACCTGTCCGCCGACGACGACGCCGGCGGTAGCGCGGTTGAATCCGGCGCCGACGCCATTCGCCGTCACCAGCGGGATCATGCCCGCCACGAACGCCAGTGTGGTCATCAGGATCGGACGGAGCCGGTCCCTGTTCGCCTGGAGGATCGCCTTGAGGCGCAGCTCGTTCACCAGCCGGCGACGGAGCATCTCCACCCCTCCGCCCTTCTTCGCGGCCTTCGCCATCGCACGGTCGATCGCCTCGGGCGTGAGCTGGTCACCGATGATCGCCAGCAGCCGCGCGCGGACCTCGCTGGGCGCGCCCGTGAGGCTCACCTTGCGCAGCGCAGAGACGAACACCGGCTCCCACTCGGCCCGCAGGTGGTTGCTGTGGTCGATCTGCAGAATCGCGTTCTTCTTCACCACGCCGAAGAGCACGAAGATCCCGAGGAAGCTGTACATGTCCAGCGCCTGCCCGAAGAGGATCACGGAGAGGATCGCGAAGGGCAGGGTCAGCGGCAGCGAGATGAGGATCGTGACCGGGTGGAGCCACGACTCGAACTGCGCCGCGAGGATCAGGTACATGAACACGAAGGACGCGGCCAGGCCGAGGATGAAGGAGAGGAACACCTCCTGCATGATCTTGGTCATTCCCTGCGGCCGGATGTTGTAGCCGACGGGCAGGTTCTCGTCCGCGATCGCCTTCGTCACCGCTTCGCCGATGGCGCCCTCGTCCGCGCCAGGGGCGCCGTTGGCCATGAAGGTCACCTGTCGCTCGCGCATGTAGCGGCTGATGGTGCTGGGGCTCGAACCGGACTCCATTTTCACGACGTCCGCGAGCGACACCATCCCCACCTTCCGGGAGGGAACGGTGATGAGGCGAAGCGCGTCCTCGCTGGCCCGGTACTCCGGCGTGGCGCGCAGGCGGATCTCGTACTGCTCGCCTCCCTCCGCGAACGTGGAGACCTTCTGACCGGCGACCAGCAACTGGAGCGCCTGGGCCACGTCCGCCACCTGTACGCCGAGGTCGGCTGCCCGATCGCGGTCGATGGTCACGGCCAGCTCCGGCTTTCCGGTGATGAGGCTGGAGTCGATGTCCACCGCGCCGGGGATCTTCTTTATCCGCTCGAGGATGTTCTTGTTCGCCTCGGTGAGCCGATCCAGGTCCGGTCCGGCGAGGGTCACCTGGATGCGCTGGGTCGCCTGGCCTCCGCCGAACTCGTTCACGTCGGAGATCTGGACGCGCAGGTCGCTCGGGAGCGTGGGCAGGAGCTTCTCGCGCACCACGGCCTTGAAGTCGTCCTGCGAGATCGTGCGCTGATCCGGCGGCACCATCTTCACGAAGATGCGGGCCTTGTTCGGCGTGAGGCTGGCGTCATCGCCGATGGTGAGCAGGGTCGCCTCGACCTCCGGGTATTCGCGGAGCTGGCGCGCCACCCGCTGACCGATGAGCTCGGTGGCGGCGAGGCTGCGACCTTCCGGAAGCCGGACCAGCACCTCGAACTGGGCGCGATCGTCCACCGGGAGGAAGCCCTTGCGCGCGGCCCCCGCCAGCGGTCCGGTCGAAATCAGCGTCGCGACGGAGATGGCTACGATCAGCCAGCGGTGGCGCATGCAGAACGCCAGCAGCTTTCCGTAGCTGCGCTCCAGCGGGCGGTAGGCGACGTCCACGAGCTTCTCGAGCGCGGTCTTCCGGTGTTCGCCCGCCTTCTTCGCCTTCAGCCAGCGCGAGGCCAGCATGGGCGTGAGGGTGAAGCTCACGAACAGCGACACGGCGATGGAGAAGCTCATCGTCACGCCGAAGCTCGCCAGGAAGCGCCCCGGGATCCCGGCAACGAACGCGATCGGCAGGAACACCGCGATCAGCGACAGGGTCGTCGACATCACGGCCATGCCAATCTCGCGCGTGCCTTCGACGGCCGCCCTCTTCGGATCGAGCCCCTTCTCATCGACGTGTCGGAAGATGTTCTCCAGCACGACGATGGCGTCGTCGATCACGATGCCCACCGCCAGGGCCAGGGCCAGCAGCGTGATGCTGTTGAGGGTGTAGCCGGCCATCTTCATCAGCGCGAACGTGCCGACGATGGAGGTGGGGATGGCCAGCGCGGCGATGATGGTGCTGCGCACGTTGCCGAGGAACACCAGCACGATGATCGCCGCGAGGAGGGCGCCAATGATCAGGTGCTCCGTCACCGCGTGCGTCCCCGTGCGGATGACCTCCGAGCCGTCGCGCTGGACCTGCAGGCTGTACCCCGCCGGCAGCTCCTTCTGGATCTCCGCCACCCGCTCCCGGATCTCGTCCACCACGGCCACGGTGTTGGTGCCGGACTGCTTGCGGATGGCGAGGAGCACGGTGCGGTCGTCGTTCCACATCGCGGAGCTCTCCGCGTCCGCGACGCCATCCTCCACCGTGGCGATCTCGGACAGGCGAACCGCGCGGCCCGCCTGCTCACGGACGACGATCGACCCGAGCGCCTCGACCGAGGGCACGCGGCCGTCCACCCGGACGGTGATGCGATCACGGCTGGCATCAAGGCTTCCGCCGGGCAGCGTGATGTTCTGCGCGTTGATCGCCGCGGCGACCTCTCCCGGGCTGATCCCCAGCGAGCGAAGCTTCACCGGATCGACGTCGACGTTGACCTGCCGCTCCCGACCACCGATCAGCACCACCTGACCGACGCCACT
This sequence comes from Myxococcaceae bacterium, assembly GCA_049589315.1. Taxonomy (GTDB): domain Bacteria; phylum Myxococcota; class Myxococcia; order Myxococcales; family Myxococcaceae; genus JBAWAM01. The sequence continues at coordinate 3,449 of JBAWAM010000980.1, read as the reverse complement.
GACGGTCTCCAGGCGCCGACGCACCACGCGGTCCGCGAGATCCGTGAGCTTGCGGATGTCGGGCTGCTCCCGGACGCCCTCCACTTCAGGGCTGCTGCTGCCGGAGGTGCTCGCGTTCAGGGCGAGGAACAGGATGGGCGACGAGTCCGGATCGAACTTGTAGACGATCGGCGGCTCGATGCCCGTCGGGAGGTCGCGCAGCACCGTCTGGATCTTCTGCTGCACCTCGTTCGCCGCGACGTCGCCGTCCTTCTCCAGGTCGAACATGACCAGGACCATCGAGACGCCCTCGGACGATTCGCTCCGGAGCTCGTCGATGCCGCTGATCGTGTTGACCGCGCCTTCGATCTTGTCGGTGATCTCCCGCTCCATGTCCTCGGGAGAGGCGCCCGGCTGGATGGTCATCACCGCCACGGCGGGGATGTCGATCTTGGGGAACTGGTCGACGCCGAGCTGGGTATAGAAGACCCCGCCCACGACCATCAGGACGAGCGAGAGCACCGTCGCGAAGACGGGTCGCCGGACGCAGACTTCAGCTAGCCATTGCATATGCGGAGTTCCTGAAGTGGGGGCGGGCTACTGGATTCGGGAGCCGTCGCGCAGACCGGGCGGAGGACGGACGACGACCTTGTCGCCGTCCTGGAGCGGCTCGAGCACGGCGATGCGTCCGTCGCGCCGGGTGCCGGTGCGGACGACGAGCTCGTGCGCCTGGCCCTCGCGCGCGAGGAACATCCGGCGGACCATCCCGTCCACCTTGATCGCCTCGACCGGGACGGTGGGCAGCTGCTCCTCGCCGGTCACCAGACGGACGGAGGCGAACATGCCGGGCTTCAGCGCCCCATCGGCATTCGGGGCGATGGCATCGATGATGAGGTCGCGCGTCTGCGGGCGGAGCGCCGGGCTGACGTAGCGAATCGTCGCCGGGAAACTGCGATCCGGAAAGGCGGAGACCTCGATGGCGAGCTTCTGGCCCTCTGCGACCTGTCCGACCGCGGCCTCGGGGACGCTGATCTCAATCTTCACGTTGCCGACCGCGTAGACGCTGGCGACCGGAGAGGGCGGCTGGACGTACTCGCCGACCTCGACGAAGCGCTCACCCACCACGCCGTCCATCGGCGAGCGGATGATGGTGTCCCCGGCGAGCTTGCCCGCGAGGTCCGCCTGCGCGCGCGCGGCGTTCGCGCTGTAGAGCTGCGAGGTGCACCCGGTCTTCTGCCGCTCGTAGTCGGCCTTGGAGATCGCCCCCTGGGCGAAGAGCGTGTCAGCGCGGGCGCAGTCCTGCTCGGCCTGCTTCACCTGGGATTCGGCCGCCTTGGACTGCGCGGTGGCCGCCGCGGCCTGGAAGCCCGCGGCCTTGGAGTCGACCAGGGCCAGGATGTCGCCCTTCTTCACCGACTGGCCGCGCTCGACGTAGGTGCGGGTGACCCGACCGGAGACGTTCGCTGCCACATTCGAGGCCAGCTCCGCGGAGATGCTTCCGGTCAGGGTCATGTAGCGCGGCACGAGCTCGTGGCGGACCTCCGCCGTCTCGACCTTCACCGGGGCAACGGCGTCCACGCTCTTCGGAGCAGCAGCATCGGCGGCGTCCGGGGCGGGCGCCTTCTTGCAGGCGGACATCATGAAGAGGACCGCGACGGAAATGATCGTTCGTTTCATAGGGAGGCTCAGCGGGACTTCGGCGCGCGCGTGCCGCGTGCGGACTTCGGCGTTGATTCGGTGGTGGTGACCGCCCGCGTGAAGAGGGCGGTCACGTCGGAGAGGTATTGCTTCCGTGAGGCGGCCGAGAACTCCTGCTTCACGAAGTGGGAGATGAGCGCGCGCGTCTGGATGGCCCCGAGCAGCGCATAGGCGGCAGATTCGGTCTCCACCGCCTTGATCAGCCCCTTCTCACGGGCTGCCGCCAGCCATCTCTGAAGAGCGATCACACCCGGCAGGGGCCCGCGAAGGTTTGCGAAGAACGTGTCCGGCGCGGCCCCGCTCTCGCGGAGGGCCGACATGCACGGGACGACTTCAGCCAGGAAATCCGAGAGGCGCGTCAGGATCCGGTGCAGCTGCACTTCGAAGCGCTCCTCGGTGGGGCCCTTCGCGAGCAACTGCATCCAGTCGGGGTGCTCGGGCGGGCGGAGCGCCTCGACGAGCAGGTTCTGGCGGCTTCCGAAGCGCTTGAGCAACGCCGGCGCAGTGACCCCCAGCGTCGAAGCGACCCGGTCCAGCGGCACCGACGGCCCACGCGCGAGGACGGCCGTCCTCATCGCGGCGAGAATCTGCTCGTCTGTGACTTGCCGTGGGCGGGCCATGCGCGCCGGTTAGTAAACGTGAACTAACTTTGGCGCAAGTCACAATGAAAAGGGCGCCGCCGCGGATGCGACGACGCCCCACATCTCACTGCCGGATCCGGCTACGGGGTCGGGTCCTCGCAGGTCGTCTTCTCACACTTGCTCTCGCCGTTGCAGTACCCCGACTGGCACTCGGCGCTCTCCACGCAGGTCTGGCCGGCCGGCCGCTTGGCCAGACACGTGGCGTTGCACCAGGCATCCCGCACACAATCGGAGTGTTGGGTGCAGCTCTCGCCCAGCGCGCGCGGCGGCCTGCAGGTCCCCTGGACGATCGGATCCGCCGACAGATCGGCGCCCTCACACCGCAGGCCGAGCTGGCAGGACTCATCCATCATGCAGGCTCCGCCCTCGGGGCGCCGGGCGTGGCAGGTGCCCGCGGCCGTGATCGACGCTACCTCGCAGAACAGGCCGCCCTGGCACAGAATCGGGTCCAGGTAGTTGCAGGCCTCGCCTGCGCCGACGTAGGTCATCTGGGTGGGGGCCCGGCACACACCTTCGACGCAGCTCAGACCGTCCGCACACTCCTCCGAGCTGTTCGGAGTGCAGGTCTCGCCCTTCGCCTTCTTCGCGGTGCACAGCTCGCTGCCACCGTCACAGAAGAAGCCGTCGACACAGAACTGCCGGCCGATTCCGCCGGTCAGCGGCGCACAGCTCGCCCCACCCGCCGCCGGCATCTGGCACACCCAGCTGTCGTTCATCCGATACTCGTCGAGGCCCTCTCGGCACGCCTCGTTGACCGGATCGGCGATCACCTCGCCAACCCCCTTCGTCGGCAAGCACGTCCCCGGGCAGGTTCCCCCGCCGCAGAAGTTGTCACCGGCGCACTCCTCCGTGCGGAAGCACTCGCCGTTGGTCGGAACCAGCCCCTCGAAAACGGTCTCACACTCGGCCGTTTCGGGCACGAATCCGCACGTCGCCTGCGCCTTCATCGAGTCGAGGCAGCTCTTCGCCCGATCCGGATCGTACGCCTGCCGGCCATCCTTCACCCCTGCCGACGCGTCGGCCATGCACTCGGTCATGTCGAGGAGATAGGCGACTTCCGACTGGCAGACCTCCAGGCTGCCGTACACGCCACACTCCACGAGCACCTCGCACTGCAGCTTCAACATCTCG
>JBAWAM010000979.1:0-6387 GCA_049589315.1 Myxococcaceae bacterium | reverse complement strand
TCCTGGCACGCCTTCCGAAAGCGGACGACTTCGTCCTACAGGTGCGGCAGCGCGTTACTTCGGCGCTGAGCGGCGGCGAACCTACGCTCGAGGCGATCGCATCCCAACTCGCCATCACGCCGCGAACCCTGCAGCGTCGGCTGAAGGAGCACGGAACGACGTATCAACTCCTCCTCGAGGAACTCCGCCGGGAGTTGGCCCTGCGCTACCTACGTGACCACGGCCTGGAGATCTCCGAGGTCGCCTTTCTCCTGGGATTCTCAGAGCCCAGCGCCTTCCACCGCGCGTTCAGGCGATGGACGGGGACCACGCCCCTCTCATTCCGAAGGCAGCAGTAAAGGCGAAGGCCCGGAGCACCTTCCGGCAGCTCGCCGTCGGCGATTGGTGGCAGGCAAGGAAGCGAGTGCTGACCATTCGAGTCGCTCCAACGTTCACTTCGTATGTGCGCGAAGCAGCCATCGGTCTGCTCAGGGACCAGTTCCTCGAAGATCTCGTGCGTGGGAGTGAAGGACCACGCCGTATCCGTGGCTCGTCCCCGAGCAGACCGTCTCTCACCGCGCAGCGAGGCGCCCTTGCCATGAGGACGCCTCCCGCCGCAGGCGGACTCAGGATGTCTGCCTCCAGCGTCACTTGCCGTAACCTGCGGCGACCTGGCCCATCAGCGTGGCAAAAGGCATGTCGAGGGCGGCGTAGACCTCTCCCGCTTTGGGCTCGGCGTTGTCGCCCATGAGCTCAACCATCAGGGTGGCGTAATCCGACACCTCGATCCCGAGCGTCACGAGGCGCGCCAGGCCCGCTTCGCGCTTGTGATGGGTGAACGTGCCACAGGCGTCGAGCGCCACGACCGGCTGATAGCCCGCCTCGCGGGCCGAGATGGCCGGGAGGGAGGCGCATACCTCGAATGACAATCCAGCGATGACCAGGTGGTCGCGTCCGGTGGCCTTCACCCGTTCGACGAACCGGGGATCGTCCCAGGCATTGACGCTGGAGCGGTCCAGGATGTCCTGACTGCCGAGCACGGCCTTGAGCTCAGGGATGGTCGGTCCCCACAGACTCTCGCGCGCCGTGGTCACCGCGACAATGGGCAGTTCCAGGACCTGGGCGGCCCTGGCGAGGCCGACCACGTTGTGTTTGAGGTCGGCGAGGCTGATGTCTCGAACCCCGGTGAACAATCCGACCTGGTGGTCGATGAGTAGCACGGCTGTGTTGTCGCGTGAGAATCGCGTTCTGTTCTGCGAGGTCATTGCTGTCTTCCTTCCGACCTGTGTCCCGTCAGTAAGGCTCCGCCACTGCCGATTTGAGCGCCGGCAGCGCAATCGAACTTGCGGCGGGATGAACGTTGGGACCGTTGGACGCGGGTAGGAAGCCGGGGCGGTCCAGCTGACTACCGCGCCTCTCCAATCCCTCCGCCGTGAAGGCCGGTGGCTCAGGGGGCGATTGAACATGACTCCATGACGAACGCACGCTAGCTGACCCCGCAGGACATCGGCCCTATGCGCTGCGGACGGGTGGGGCGAGAACGCCTGCCCTCAAGGGCACTGCACAGGAACGGATGCTCGCTGCGCCCGTGGGGAAATTCCGACACCCTCCGCGCGGCCGCACGCCACTGCTCTTCCCCTTTACCTTGCCCCTTGAGGGGTACAGTTCCTTCTAGTCGGAGCGCTCCTTCATCCACCTGGCTGCGAGGATGTACAGATCGATGTCGAGCGCGAAGGAGCCGTCGATCTGCTCGCCGCCCCCCTGAAAGTCTTCTCCGGGGCGCCCGCCGCTACGGCGACTCCGCCGCGCTGGAGGAGTTCTGGGGATCCCGGACCGCCCGCGTCACGAAGTCCTGCTGATTGTTGTCCGTGTCGTATCCGTTCCCGCGCAGGGCATCGCTTCCGCCGGTCGACATGGTGCTCTGGGTCGATCCGGCGACTGCCTTTCGCTCGAGGCTTCCACCCACGGCTGGATGGGATGGGGCGGCGCTTCCCTCGGCTGCGTTCGCCGTTCCCCATCCGACCCGATCCACCTCGTTGGCGTCGTTGACCGCGGTGCCCATGGAGGGAGTCCCGATGCGCACGTGCCCGCCGCCCGTGGTGGAAGCGCTCGTGTCGAAGGTGTAGCTCACGTCTTTCGCCACCGGACCGCTGTAGTTTGCGCCTCCGAGCAGCAGATATCGCTTCGGCTGGATGACGGTGCCCGCGGGCAACGTCACTGAAGCGGAGTAGCTCGCTCCGGCCGCAGACTTGTACTGAACCTTCCAGCCGCTGAGGTCCACCGGGGCGCTGGTCGGGTTGTAGAGCTCGATGAACTCGTCGGTGGCCGCGGTGCCCGATCCGTTTCCACCCGAGATCTCGCTGATCACCACGTGGTTTGCGATCCCGGGCGGAGGGGCGCCGACCGCCACGGTCCCGAACGTGCCCGAGGCGGCATCCGCCACACCGCTCTGATCGCAGTACACCCAGGGCGAGATCTCTCCGGTGATCGGATCCTGGAGGGCGTAGCGGAAACCGTAGAGGTAGTTGCCTGGCGCGGCGATGGTCAGCGTGCCCGACATCGCGTCGCTGTCGTCCGTGGTGGACCAGGCGGACTCGAAGCCGATCGAGCTCCAGGTCCAGGTGTCCGCAGCGCTCGGGGCGGGACCGTATCCCAGCTCGGCGATCACGAACGGGCTCTGGTCGTTGCCCTGGAGGTTCCGGTCGGTGAGGCCAGGCTCGCGGAAGCGGCTGCGGATGGTGGTGGGCGTCCCCTCGCCGACGGACGCGATCGTCTTGGGCGACTCGATGTTGCACCATTCCACCGGCGGCGTGACGGTCATCCCGCAGGTCGAGTTGGCGGCGCCGGGCGTACCGAAGTCCCCTCCCGTGAGCTCGGCGTCCGCGTCACACCAGTTCCAGGCATGGGCCTCGGCGCCGGTTCCCAGCACGAGCGAGGAGAGGCTCATCGCCTTGCCCGGGGTCTGGGGGAAGGCGGTCGAGTAGGCGAAGTCCGCCACGGGGGTGGTTCCCTGCGTCAGCTGGAAGCTGCCCACACCATCCAGCGCCACGTTGGACGGGTATTGCGCCCGGGCCGCGACACCGCCGTTGGTCGCAAGATCCATGTTCTGCGCCACGACGAAGGTGCCGTGGCGATCGACCACAAGGGCTGCGGTTCCCGTTCCGACCGTGAAGGTCCGCTTCGTCCCACCGGCATTCGTATAGGCCACCGTGAGGCCCTGAAGATCGAGCAGATCGCCCGTGAGATTGGCCAATTCGAAGTACTCGGTCGTCCCAACCGAGGGCGAGTGCATCACCTCGGAGACGACCAGGCTGTTGGTCGAGGGCAGCGTCGCGGTCTCACACGCGCCGGCGAAACAAACCCCGTCGGTGCCGCCACAGGGGGTCGTCGTTTGCGATTCCACCGCAGTAGCGATGCCGTCCACGACCTCGCATGCCATCGAATAGGTGATCCGGTTCACGCCGTCCGCGGCGCAAGTGGGCGGGCTCGCCGGCGGCAGGGAAAACGAGGCACAGGGATCCGCGAGCGTCCTGGTATCTGCTGGGGCTGCGAAGACAAGGCTCGCATTGCCGGTGTCGTCGTTGATCCTCAAGGCGAAGTAGTACTGCGTGTCGGGGGTGAGCGAGGTCACCAGCACCGACTGGGTGGAGCCCTGCGGCAGGGCGGCGCCCTGGCCGACCAGCGTGGCGGCGTCGAAGGTGCTGGCATCGATGGGGCTCGTCGAGGAGCGAAGCTCGTAGCGGGTGGAGTGGCCCGCCAGTCCGTCGTCGCCGACCGACGTCCAGCTCAGTCGCAGCTGCTCGTTGGTCTTTTCGGAGACCGAGAGCGCGGCGGTGGCCGGCGCCTTGTCGTCCACGACGTCGAAGGCGGCGCTGATCGCCCCCGAGAGGGAGCCCCCGCCGGCCTGCAGCCGGAAATCCGTGCCCTGCTGATCGACGCGCACGTCCGCGAAGTCGACGATTCCGGCGGACGGGGTCGCGGTCACGGTTCCCAGAAGCGCCGCTCCGGCGTTTCCCCCCGCGAGGCTCAGCGCGATCACCGGCGTCGGCGCGCTGGCGGTGTTGCCAAACTCGTCGGTGACGCGCACGCGGACGGGCCCGAGGTTCTCGCGAACGCTTCCGCTGGTGGGCGGGTCGACGAAGACCAGTCTGGATCCCCCGGCGGCGATGACCTGGACATGTGCGGTCGCGGTGAGGAAGCCCTGCACCTGATCGGTGACCGACACGGTCTGGTCGGTCGCGGCCGTCTTGAGGGTGACAGGGAGCTGAGTCGAGCCCGCCTCGGCGGCGGTGAAGGTCTGGGCGGCGGGGAGGGTCGCCTGCGGATCGCTCGAAGTGAAGGCGACGGTCCCCTGGTAGGACGTCGCCGCGTTACCGAAGTCGTCCCTGGCGGAGACGGTCACGGAGAGCCCGGTTCCAGCCGTGATCGTTCCCGAGGGCGTCACCATCAGCGCCAGCGTGGACGCCGCGCCGGGGTTCACGGTCGAGACCGTGTCGGTGCCCATCAGCCCCCGGGCCGAGTCCGTCACCGTGATCGTCGTGGACTCTGAGGCCCTCAGCGTGACGCCGAACGAGCGAACGCCCTCGTCCGACAGTGCATACGTGTAGTCCGAGGGGAGCACCGCGCTCGCAGCGGTCGCGGCGAAGTGGATGGCGCCGACGTAGTCCTTCACCACGTTGTCGAAGGCGTCGAGCACGGAGACCTCCACGCTGATCGGCGTCCCGGCGTTCGCAGTGTCGGGCGCCTCGACGGCGAGCTTCGAGGGGTCCGCCCACTTCACGGTGGTCGCCGCCGTGGCGGTGAGCGCCGCATTGGCCGCGTCGGTGACGGTGAGCGAGGTCTGGGCCGCCTGCGCGCTCGGGGTGAGCAGCTTGACGGTGAAGGTCTTGATCCCGGCGTCGGCGGCCGTGAAGACCGCGTCGGCAGGCAGCACTGCCCTCGGGTCCGAGGACGTGAAGTGCAGGGTGCCGGAATAGGCGGTGTCGCGCTGGTTGTAGCCGTCCAGGCACTCGACGGTGACGGAGAGGGTGTCTCCCGCTCGCACGTTGGCCGGAACGCCCGTCATTACCAGTCGCCCCGGCGGCGGCGCAGTCACGGTGGTCTGCTGCTGCCCGCTGGTCAGCCCGGTGGAGCTCACCGAGACGATCTGCGAACCCTGGGTGCGGAGCACGATCCGGGTGAAGGTGTGCTGTCCCTGGTCCGCCGAAGTGAAGGTGTAGTTGGCGAGCTTGCTCGCCGCCGGGTCCGTGGAGCTGAACGACACGGTCCCGGTGAAGGAGGTGGCGAGGTTGCCGTATGCATCGCGCACCTTCACCGTCACCTCCTGTTCAGAGCCGGCGGGGAGCGTGGCCGGCAGCCCGGAAAGCTCGAGGCGCGAGGCCGATGCGGGCGCGATGTCGAACGTCGAGCTGGTGGCCTGGGTGAGGCCGCCGGAGGTGGCGACCAGGGTGTAGCCGGCTCCTGCCTGATCGATCCGGATATTGTTGAAGGTGGCCACGCCCTGGCTCGCCGCCACGGTGAACGGACCGGAGCCCGACGCGCCATTCACGGTGAGCGTCACGGCCGAGGTCGCATTGCCCACCACCTGGCCGGAAGCGGACTGGATCTCGACCCGGATGCTGGCCAGGTCCTGGCCGGCGGTCCCCGAGGCGGGCTGCGCGGCGAAGTGCAGTCTGGCGGCCGTCGGATACGGGGTGGAGGCCATGAGCGCGGGAGTGCGCACCGAGTTCCCGGCGTTGTCGGTCACCTTCAGCGCCACCCAGTAGGTGACTCCCGGCTCGAGCCCGGTGATCACCGCGGACTCGGCGCTGCCCGACGGGCGGGGAGTCCCGACCTGGACAGGCGTGGCCGCCATGAACTGCGCATCCGAGACGATGTTCGACCTGGAGTAGCGGAGCTCGTAGCTGCTGGCCGCGCCTTCCATTCCATCGTCGCCAACGGCGGTCCACCCCACGGTGAGCGCGTCGATTGCGGCGGACGACAGCTGGAGTGGCGGCGCGGACGGAGGAACGTCGTCGGTGATGGTGAACGCGCTGCTCGAGGCGGGAGCCAGGCCGGGCGCGGAGGCGGTCAGCACGTATCCGGAGTCCTCCTCGGCGATCGACAGGCCCGTGAACGACACCACCCCGTTCATCGGAGATGCGGTGGACACTCCGCTCAGCGTGGCGCCGCGATTGACGGAAAGACTCACCGTCGGAGCGCCGACCGGCACCCGGTTGGAGAAGGCATCCCGCAGCTCGACCTGAACGCCGAAGGGCGCCCGGACCGACTGGTCACCCGGCTGACCCACGAAGGCGAGCGCGAAGGCGGAGCCTGGCTGGACCACCCGAGCGACGGAGGCGGTGAGCGCCGCGTTCGACGTGTCGGTCACCGTCACCTGGCGGGGCCCCGCGGCCTTCAGGGTGATCG
>JBAWAM010000978.1:0-5312 GCA_049589315.1 Myxococcaceae bacterium | reverse complement strand
AGGGTGCGGACGGCGTCCGCGTTGGGAGCGACCTGCTCGAGCGCCACGACCGCGGTGGCGGTCTCTCCGGGCGCGCGGACCTCGGCGGCGGACCTCGTCTCCTCGTCCGCCGGCCTGGAGAGGGCGCGGAGCGAGCCGAGCAGCTTCCGCTCCTGCTGGTGGTCGGCGGCGAAGGCCTCGAGCATGTACGTCGAGACACCTTCCGGACCCGCGCCCGGATCCAGGTCCATGAGACAGGCCAGCACCCTGCCCCGGAACTCCTCCGCGGTCTGGAACCGCTTCTCCGGGTCGATCTCCAGCGCCCGCGAAACCAGCTCCAGGACCGCGCGGGGGACGCCCGGCGCCACCGCCTCCAGCGGCGTGATGTATGGGTTGGTCACCCGCTGCATCAGGTCGCTGGTCGAGCCGCTGTCGAACGGGTTCTGTCCCGAGAGCAGCTCGTACAGACACAGCCCCACCGCGTAGAGATCGGTGCGGTGATCGACCTTCTGGTGCCGCGCCTGCTCCGGGGACATGTACAGGAACTTCCCGAGGATCATGCTCGGGTGCGTCCGGGCTGCGCTCAGCGTGCTCTTCGCGAGCCCGAAGTCGATCACCTTCACCTCGCCTTCGTACGAGATGAGGATGTTCTGCGGAGAGATGTCCCGGTGGACGATGTGGAGCTCGCGATCCTCCTCGTCCCGCTTGCGGTGCGCGTAGGCGAGCGCGTCGAGCACCCGGCCGATGACGTGCAGCGCGAAGCTGAGCGGGAGCGGTGCACCCCGGTCTCGTGCGCGGGCGAGCACCCGGCGGAGATCCTTCCCGTCCACGTGCTCCAGCGCGATGTACGGGTCGCCTTCGAACAAGCCGGCATCGAGCACCTGGGCGATGGAGCCGTGCGACAGCTTCACCAGCACCCGCGCTTCGTTCAGGAACCGGTCGACGAACTGGGCGTCCGGCGCCAGCGCGGGGAGGATCTTCTTGATCACGCAGAGCTTCTCGAAGCCCTGCGCGCCCTCCTGCCGCGCGAGGAAGATCTCGCCCATTCCTCCAACCGAGAGGGGCGTCAGCAGGGTGTAGCGACCGAAAGCCACCGGGCGGAATGGCCGGAGCCTCGCGCTTTGCTGCTGAGCGTTCATTCTTCTACAGGCTAGCGCATCCCGGGCTGGGTGAGGTGGGCCAGATCCTCCTCCATGACCTCGAACACCGCCACTCGGTCCCGGGGCGGGCGGATGATGCGCTCTCCCAGCGGCGTCACGTCGAAGCGGGCCCCGACCGCGGCGAGCGTCTTCCCGGTGATCAGCACCTGTCCAGGCAGGGCGGAAGCGGTCAGCCACGAGGCGACGTTCACCGGCTCTCCCAGCGCGGTGTAGTCCAGGCGCGCCTGGGCACCCACCGTGCCCGCCAGGACCTTGCCGGTGTTGAGGCCGATCCGGAGGTAGCAGCGGTCCTCCGCGGGGAACTGACTGACCGCGCGCTCCCATTCGGCCCGCATGGCGATCGCGGTGCGAACCGCGCGCAGCGCCTCGTCTCCCGGCGCGTAGGGCGCCCCGAACAAGGCCATCACCGCGTCCCCCATGAACTTGTCGACCGTGCCCTCGAAGCTGAACACGATCCCGGACATGCGCTGGTAGAACTCGTTGAGGATCTCCGTCACGCGCTCCGGCGGTAGACGCTGCGTGAGCTGGGTGAATCCCGCGATGTCGGCGAAGAGGATGGTGCAGGTCCTCTCCTCCATCCCCGTCGGTTTCCCGCTGCTCCGCGCCAGCTCCGCAGCCCGCTTCTCCGCGATGTGCGGGGCGTGGAACCGTTCGAGCGCCTGTCGCGTTCGCTCGTGGCCGTCGACACGGTGGGCAGACCCGAACTTATCGATCCCGGTCCGGATCAGGTTCGCCACCGCCGTGCACAGATCGAGGAGGTGGTCGAGATCGCCCGATTCCTGCGAGGAGCGGTTCAGATACAGCACGCCCACGAACTGATCGTCGCTCTTGATCGGGATGCACAGCACCTGGGCCGCGCCGTAGAGGATGACGCTCTCACGGTTGCTGAACCGCGCGTCGTCGCGGACGTCGGCCACCGCGAGGGCGGCGCCCTTCTTCAAGGCCGCCTCGACGATGGCCTCGGACAGCGGGAGCTCGCCCTTCGCGAGCTGGCCGCGATGGCGGACGGTGGCAGGGCTCATCGCCCCGCTCGCCTGTCGCAGCAGGACGACGGCGGTGGTCGCCTGAACGCGCTCCATCACCCGGTCCGCGGTGTCGTCCAGGAACTCCTGCAGCGTCTGCGCGGTGTTGAGCCGCTCGGCGATCTTGTAGAGCGCGAGCAGCCACCCGTAGTTGACCTGGCGCTCGGCTTCGTCGAACGGAGAGGCCCCTGGTCCGGACCCGAACGGCACCACGTTGTCGAGCGCACGCATCACCACGCTCTCGCGCAGGTCGCGCGCCTTCAGGACGGCGCTTTCGATGTCGAGGTCGCGCACGGTGGGCTTCGTCGCCCCGGCCTCGTGCATCTCGGTGGCGGCGGTCTCCACCGGGGACGGCTGTCGAACTGCCAGCGTGTTCTCACCGACGCTGATCAGGTCGCCGGGGCGCAGGATCGCGTTTCCATGGAGCGGCAGTCCGTTGATGCGGCTGCCGTTCCTGCTGCCGAGGTCTTCGACGATGAGCTGATCACCGCGAACCCTCAGGCGCGCGTGGCGCCGCGACACGAGATCGCCGGACAACACGATGTCGTTCTCGTCCGCGCGTCCCAGATGGGTCACTCCCTCCGGGAGCTCGTACTGGGTGTCGAAATAGCCGGGGCCGTTGATGATGATTTGCCACATGGGAGGCGCCCCCAGCTTACACGACCTCGATGTCCCTACAGGTGCCCTCTCGCTTCGCGGCGGTGCAGCAGCACGAGGAAGAAGGGGCCCCCCAGCAGTGCGGTGATGACGCCCACCGGAGGCTCGGCATGAAAGACGGGGAACAAGAGCCGTGCGCCGAGGTCGGACAAGGTCAGGAAGGACGCACCCCCGAGGATGCTGGCGGGCAGGAGGAGCCGCTGGTCGGGTCCCAACCACAGGCGCAGCACGTGTGGGACGATCAGCCCGACGAAGCCGACCATCCCCGACAGCGCCACGGCGCCGGCCACGCTGAGGGAGGCGGCCAGGAGCAGGGCCGCCCGGGTGACCTCGACGTTCACGCCGAGCGAGGCCGCGTCGTCGTCCCCGAGGGTGAGCAGGTTGAGTCGCCCGGAGAGCGCCCACAGGGTTCCCACCGCGACGACCTGGAACAGGGCCGCGATCGCGAGGGTGCCGTACTGCTCGTACCCGAGGGTGCCCGCGAGCCAATAGAGGATCTCCCCCACCTTGTCGGGGGCGGAGAGTGTCTTGATGCAGGTGATGGCCGCCGCGGCGAAGGCGTTGAAGATCACGCCGGTGAGCAGGGCCGCATAGGGCGTGGTGCGCCCGCGCACCTGCCCTGCCGCGAACACCAGCGCCGTCGCGCCGACCGACCCGAGGAACGCGAAGAAGGCGGGGCCCGAGAGCTTCGCCACGCCTTCGCCCAGCCCAGAGCCGACGAGCTCGCCGACCGTGCCGAACCCGAGCGCCAGCGCCACGGTGGCGCCCAGGGCCGCGCCCCCGGACACGCCGAGAATGAAGGGATCTGCGAGGGGGTTGCGCAACAGGCCCTGCAGCGCACACCCGGAGCTCGCCAGCGCCGCGCCGATCAGCGCGGCCAGCAGGGCGCGCGGCAGTCGCAACGACCAGAAGATGGTGGCGTCGGCGGAGTCGGGATCGGTGAACGCGGCCCGGAGGGACAGGGGGTAGTCGCCGAAGCGGGCCGCGAGCGCGAGCGAGACGAGCGCAAGGACGGAGAGACTGAGCAGGACGGCGACCACCCGTGCCGCCGGGAGCACGGCCGCGCGCCCGGACGCTCCGGTCTGTACGGTCATGTCCACAGGGCGCGCGCTCACGCGGCGCAGTCTCTCCGATCTGCGGCGTTCCGCGACCGGAAAGGCACGGCCTGGATCCGAGCCGGCGTCAGGCCGGACGACCGAGCAGGAGCACGGAGGTCATGAGATTGCCGTGATCGGCGCGTTCGGGGGTCGCGCAGCCCTGCTCGCCGTAGCAGAACACGGCCGCGAAGGGAGCGCCGACAGCAGCCTCGAAACCCTTGAGCATGGTGCCGCTCTGATCGCCGATGGAGAGCTTGCACCCTGCGCAGTAGACGAGCAGCGCGCCCGCGACCTGCGCCGGCGACATGCGCGCGTCCTGGAGCGCGCGGCCCGCGAGACTGCCGGCGCGACCGATCAGCCCGAGCTTCGAAGAGGTCATGGCGATGACCTCCTCACCCTCGGCGACCTCCGCGAAGACCGTCAGTCCCTTGTCCGGCGTGATGCGCTCGGGATGCACCAGCACGTACGTTCCGAGCTGCCCGGAGACGCCCCGGAACACGCCGAGCGGTGTCAGCGTGGTGTCCGGGAGCACCGAGCCCCCCGAGACGAGCGCCGCGGACAGCTTGCCCCCGAGCCACGCGTCGTAGACCTCCGCGGCCGGTCGGTGATCGATCTGCTCGATGGTCCGCCCACGGGCCCGGGTGACGATGCCTCGACGCGAGGTGATGACGGCGCCGCCCTGGTAGGCCGAGGTCACAGGTCCGGGCCAATCCAGGAGCGCGACGACCGCTGCATTGTCTCCCGGTCCCAGCTCCGACGAGAACACACGCCACTTCCCGCTCAGGTCATCGTCGGCAGCCGAACCACCGATGACCGCCGTGCGAGGAGGGAGCGCTCCATGCAAGCCGTGGACGATGACCTCCTCTCCACCGGGCGTGCTGTGGAGCACCGCCGCGTTCACCCGTTCGAGCCGGCCACTCGTCCTCGCCCGCTCCGCGAGTGCATGCCCCAGCGTCTGGGTCACGTTCGCCGTCTTCTCGAGATGGGCGACCCCGAAACGGACCCGCTCACCGCAGAGCCAGAGCGCGACCGCTCCCTTCGTCTGGAACGAGGTGACGCCGACGAACGGGACATCCGGCAGGGCCTCCTGGAGCGCCAGGGCGATGGCACGCGTGTCGTAGCCGACGCCGCAGTAGACGAACCCACCCTTCACCGGTCCGGAGGCGTCGCGAAGAGGCGTGGTGAGCTCGTTCACGAGCTCGCGCTCCTGGGCCGCAGTGGAACGCGTAGACACACAGACCGCGGACTCAGGCATTCGAACTCCTCGGGTTGGGCGTGAAGCGGAGCGGCTGACTGCACGCAGGGCAGGGGCGGACGGCGTCGACCAGGACCTGCTGCGGGCGGGACTCGAGCTGGAAGCTCTGCGAACAGGACGGGCACTCGAAGGGCGCCATCAC
>JBAWAM010000977.1:0-5618 GCA_049589315.1 Myxococcaceae bacterium | reverse complement strand
TGTCCCCGGCACAGAGCCGTCGGTCGAGCGCCTGCCGGCAGCCGAAGCGCGTCCGACCTCGGCACAGCCCCCTGCCCCCGAGCCCCGCCCGGTGAAGTTCGCCGACGCGCCTGAACCCGAACCCGCGGCCGCCCCCGCCATGACGGAAGTGGCCGAGGTCGTCCCGTCGGAAGCGGCGCGACCGGAGGTCGAGGCTCGCCGAACCGGGAAGGCCTCCGATCGAAAGCCTGTGCGTAGGACGGTGCAGGTCGCACGCCGCCAGGAGAAGACCGCGCGCCCGGTGCAGGCCCGCGCCGAGGACATTGCCCAGCAGCCTGAGCCCGAACCCGAAGTCCAGAAGACGGGTCTGGTGATGCTGCGGGTGAATCCCTGGGCCGAGGTGTTCTGGTCGGGCCGCAGCATGGGGATCACCCCGATGGCCGCGGTCGAGCTGCCCGCCGGGAAGCAGGTGCTCACGCTGCGCAACCAGGACCTCTCGCTCGAGCGGAAGATCTCCGTGGACGTGGTCCCCGGCTCGCAAGTCGTGGTGAAGGCCGACCTGCTGGACTAACGCTGGAATCCTGCGGAGGGAGCGAAGGCAATCTCCGCTCCCGCGCAGGAAAGCATGTCCCCTATTCCGCGGTGATCCAGGTGATCACCGCGCCGACCGCCGCCGTGCCTGCGACGCCGAAGAGCACGTTCCCAATCAGCGCCTCGCGCTGGGCGTTCTTCCCGAGCGTCACCGCATCGGCGTAGTAGGTCGCAGGGTTGTTGGCCTGGGTTGCGTGCTGGTTCGCCATCACCGCCAACACCGCGGCGACGCCTGCTGCGGCCACGGACGTCCCACCCAGCGCGATGGGGAGGACCTTGCTTCCGCCCTGCTGCGGAGCGGTGGCGACGAGATCCGCCCGCGTATCGCTCTGCGGAGCCGGCGCGAGGGTGAGCTCACGCGGCGCGTCCTCCTGAGGTGAGGCCTCCGGCTCGGCCTCCGCGCGCGCGAGCCGGACCTTCGCGGCGATCGGATCGAACACCGCCGCAATCCGGGGACTCGTCGCCGGCGGAAGTGTCACCTCAGGGTTGAGCTGGAGCGCCAGCTTGAAGTGAGCCTCGGCGTCATCGCGCTTGCCCAGGTTGAACTTGCACAATCCGCTGTAGAGCTCGATCTCGGCCAGCACCGCACTGGCTGCCTCGGCCGCCACCCGGTCCGCCTGCTCGAGTCGCTGCAGGCACTTCTCGAACTCCATGCCCTGGTAGAACACCTTCGCTTGCACCAGGTAGATACTTCCGTTCGCCGGGGCGGCCGCCGCCGTGGTCATCCACCCGAGCGCAATCACCCAACCCCAATTCCTTAGCACGCGCATCTCGTCCTCTCTGCTCATCAGAAGTTGTTCTCGACCGTTCCGGTCCCCGGCTCGCTGATGCCTCCGCCGCCGAGGAGGTTTCCTCGCGCTGTGTAGCCGGCGCTCTGGACCAACTGCAGCGCCGGCCCGGTCCCCGGTGCCACCTCGTTGTCCAGGATCTCGGCGCGATCCGAGGCGTTGACCCACACACCGGCCGCGCCATAGCCCTCGATCAGGTTCGACGTGACGTGCGCGTCGTGGCTGCCGGAGTCGATCCGCACCGCGTAGCGGGTGGACCGGCTCAGCACGTTGGAGTCGATCACCGTGTGGAAGCTCGACTTGTAGACGGCGATGCCGTCGATCGCGTTCTCGATCCGGTTGCGCCGCAGGACGTTCCACGGCCCATCGTTGCCGTGGGAGGTCCCGCCGCCGCCGACGATGATCGCCTGTTCCCCGCCGGTGATCAGGTTGTCCTCGACGAGGTTGCCGTAGTCGTCCTGCCCGTGGATGTCGACGCTGGCGTACTGCTCGGCGTGCGGCGTGCTCCGGTCGAACACGTTCCGGAAGACGAAGGTCTCACGCGAGCCCCAGCTGATGGGCAGCCCGTGGCGGAGCACACCGGAGAAGGTGCTGTCCCGGACGATCACGCCCTGAGAGCGCGTCACCGCCACGCCGTAGCCGTGGCCGCCACCGCCCGTGTCGGTCGCATCGGACACGCGGACGCGGATCACGTTGGTGTCGAGCGCGCGCCCCAGCTCCACCGCGGCCTTGCGCGCGTATCGGAACTCGAGGTCCGCCAGGAAGCAGCCGTTGCACCGGTTGACCAGCACCAGGTTGCTGTCCGCGTTGTCGGTGTTCACCGGGTGGTTCGTTCCCTCGACCCGGAAGTTCGCGAGCACGATCTCACGCAGCCCGTTGAACTTCTGCACGCCCGCGTTGTGCGCGAGGGTGAACTCGCTCTGCAGCGGGCGGTCGATCGTGAGGATCTTGCCGGCCGCCTCGCTTCGGACCGCGGTCACCCGGACCAGGTGCGCGCGGTTGCGGAAGAAGAGCGTGGTGAGGTTCGGCGCCTGCGGACCCCACTCGTCGCTGGTCACCATCAGCGCGTCGCCCGGCGCAATGGGCGCGGTCGCGTCCACCACCAGCTCGCGCCCCGTCTCGAATGCGTCGGCCCGAAGCGGGAACACGGCGCCCTCGTAGCCGCCGGCCACGTTGATGGCGTTGCCCACGAAGGAGGCTGGGAAGTCGGCGAACAGCACCGAGCCCGGCCCCTGGCCGATGATCGACACCTCGTGCTGATTGAGGGTCAGCGTGGAGGTGAAGCGGTAGCGGCCCTGTGGGATGAGCAGCGCGTCGCCCGGCTTGAGCGCGCTCAGCGCCGCCTGGAGCGCCGCCGTGTCGTCGGTGACACCATCGCCCTCTGCGCCGAAGTCGCGCACCGACCGGTTCACTGTCCGCACCGGAGGTTCGGGGAGCCGCTCCTCGGGCTCGAGGTCCTCACTGCTGAAGCAGACTGCGTCGATCTCCACGCCGGCGTCCTCGCCGCTCAACAGCAGCGTCTGGTGGCCCGCGTTCAGGACCTTCTCGCCCACGCGCTGCCAACGCAGCACCGGCGAGACAGGGATCTCCCAGATCGTCGAGGCCGCGAGGCCTTCCTGGCTGAACGCCACCCGGAGGGCGTCGTGCGCGCGGGTCTGCGCTCTCACCCGCGCCCAGACCGACACCGGCTGGGTCTCCGGTACGTCGACGGGGATCTCCAGCGCCCCGCTCCCCTGCGCCCCGAGCACGACCGTTCCGCCGACCGTGTGGGCGGGCCCTGCGTACACCGCGGTGACCCCGCTGCGGCGACCCTCCTCCGCCTCCACACAGGCGAAGAGCTCGGGCACCTTGCCCACCACTGCCGTGGGCGCCGACAGCGCGGCCTGTGCACCGGCCACGTTCGACGCGGTGACGCGGAGCTGCAGCCGGCTGCCCACATCGTCCGTGGTCACCCGGTACTGCGGTCCGGTCGCGCCGGGCACTGCAGCGCAGTCGTTCATCGCCCCGTCACAGCGCTGCCACTGCCACGAGAACTGGACCGGGAGCGCGCCTCGCCATGTTCCGGCCGAGCCGGTGAGGGTGCGACCATTCACGGCCTGTCCGTCGATCGCCGGAGTGGCGAAGGCCAGGGGCGCCTCGGGGCGGGCAGCGTCGACGTGCGCCCGCAGGCGCTCCTCGGGAAGCGCGGTGCCGTAGACCGCGACCTCGTCGAGATCGCCGGCGAACCAGGAAGAAGATCCGCCGCCGGAGAAGGAGCCGACGGTGAACGGCGCAGAGGTGACCGCCACCTGCATGGCAGAAGCGCGCGTCGCCGCGAGCACGCCGTCGACGTACATGCGAATGTTGGTGCCGTCGTAGGTGCAGGCGACGTGGTACCAGTTGCCGAGCGTGAAGCGGCTCAGAGGCACCGAGGTGGAGCCACCGTTGTTTCCGCTCTGCCAACGCTGGCAGTACACACCCAGGCTCGAGCTGATGGCGAGGCGATAGCCTTCCCAGAACCCGGCGGCGTTCTTCTCCTCCTTCTCCACGATCCGTCGGTGCCAGGCATCGGCCACCGTCGGCCGGATCCACGCTTCGAAGGTGAACGGACTGCTCCCCGGGAGATCGAACTGATCGCCGAAATCGACGCGACCGTTCACGCCGTTGAAGCTGGCGGCGCGATCGCCCTCCGGGAGCGCTCCCGTCACCCCCTGGGAGGCGCCTCCGAAGAAGGTGCCGTCGATTCCGTTGCCGGAGGCGTCGCGGGCGGTCGCGCCGGCGCCCTCGCCGAAGCGCCAGTACCCGAGCGGCGCGTCGGCGAGCACTTCGTGGCTGTAGCCGGTGAGCACCTCTCCCGAAGCGGGCGAGGTAGCCACGAGCGAGCCTGCGAGGTTCGTCGCCTCCACCTCGAGCCGCAGCGAATGTCCGACGTCCGCGGCGGCGATGACGTACCTCGAGCTCGCCGCGCCGGGGATGGGCGTGCACCCCGCGCCGAGCGCGTCACAGCGAAGCCACTGATGACGCCACGAGAGCGGCGCTGTTCCACTCCATGCACCGCGCCCGCCGGTGAGGACCTGGCCGGGGCTCACCACGCCGGCGATCGACGGGGGCTGATCATTCCGGGGAAGGAGCGCCTCGACCGCCCGGGTCGACGCGGAGGAAACGGTGGCGACGCCAGCGGCGTTGATCGCGGTGACCTCCACCCGGATCGTGGCCCCCACGTCCGCGGGCACCAGGAGGTGGCTCTCGGTATCCGAGCCCACGGCCTCGCAGGCACCGCCCACCGGGTCGCACCGGAACCACGCGAAGCGATGATCCGCCACCCTGCCCGTCCAGGTTCCGGGAGAAGCGGTGAGGACCTCGCCGTCGCGCGCGACGCCGGAGATCGCGGGCGGAGTCTGGTTGACCGGAGGCGCTTCGATCACCGGCACCGTCACCTCGGAGCTGGCGGTGGTGGCCCCTCCTGGACCGATGGCGGTGACGTCGACGCGGATCGCGCGGCCCACCCACAGGCCATCCAGCCGCAGCGTCTCCGCGGTCTGCCCCTGCAGCGGCGAGCAGCCCGTGCCCGACGGATCACAGGAGAGCCATTGGTACTCGAAGCGATCCACTGCGCCCGCCCATTGGCCTGCGCTCGCGGACAGGAGCTCGTTCTCGCGCGCAAGCCCGGAGATGACCGGCGGGGCGACGAATCGAGGCGCTGCGTGGAGCACGGGCGTGGTCGGCGGAGACAGGCTCTCCACGGCGCCGCCGGGCCCGATCGCGCGCACCAGGACGCGAACGCTCGCGCCGACCTCGGCGAATCCCGGCGTCCAGTGATCTTCGGTGGCTCCGGCGACCGGCGTGCACGTCTCCCCGAGCGTGTCACAGGCAAACCATTGGTATTCGAACCGCTCCACCGTCCACTGCCACGTGCCGTTGGACGCGGTGAGCGTCTGACCCTCGCGCGGCACGCCCTGCACTTCGGGCAGGACGACGACCGCCGGTGGCATCGCTAGGATCTCCACCTCGTTCGACATCGCCGACGTCGATCCGCCCGGTCCGGTGGCGATCACCTCGACGACGAGGCGGTCACCGACCTCCGAGCTCTCGGGGACGTACCGCTGCAGGGTGAGGCCCATCGGCGCGCACCCCGCGTCGCTGCAGCGATACCAGCGGAGCTCGAGCGACGTAACGTTGCCCTCCCACGTCCCGAGGGTCGCCTCCAGCGGCTCGGTCTCCCTGCCGGTGCCGGAGATCACGGGGGCTTCCAGGTTCAGCGGAGGCGCCCAGATGACGCGG
>JBAWAM010000976.1:0-1542 GCA_049589315.1 Myxococcaceae bacterium | reverse complement strand
GACCAGGGTGGCTTCACCCGGCAGTTCGAATTCGAGGAACCCGAACCCTCGAGGGTGCACGTCGACTTCGCCGGTAACCGTGTGCGTGGGATCGGTGGCCATACTCGGGCCCGATGCTACCCGCCGGCAGCCCGGCCCCAACGGCGAAGATCAAGCCGCCTTGCCAAATCGGTTCCTGAAAGTCCCGGTCACCGCATCGCTTCAGAGGGCGGTCTGCGTGAACCGGGCTTTTCGGAACGAACGTGGCGCTGCATTGGCCGCGGGCGCCTGGGCGCCGAGGGATGCGATCTGCACATGCTCGACGAGTGGCGCGAGCCGCAGCATGCGCTTCGCTTGAACGTGGACCATACGGAGTTGCTAGGTTCAACTGCCGTAGAACTGGCCCTACTTGCCTATGAAAAGGAGGCTCAATGCGTTGGCCTCTTCTAGCTGCGAGCTTCTGGTGTCTTACGAGTTCTGCAGGATGCCGCGACAGCTCACCTGAAAGCGCAGCGACAAGGGTTGGCGCGTCAGCGGCAGGTCAGGAGGTGTCATTCGATCGGCTGAACCAATGCAGCCACGACAGCGAGTGTCTCGACCTCGGGCCGTATTGTCCGCGTCAGTGCAATACGCTTGTGGCGTTCCATCCGGATGCGATGGAGGAATGGATGGAGGCGAATTTATTGATCAGGAACTTTCGCCCCGATGAGCATGGGCCTTGCGATTTCGAGTGCCGAGGGCCGTTCTGGGGGGCCGTATGTGTGGATGGTCGCTGTCGCCCTCGTCCGGCCAGACCTCCAACCTCGATTTGCTGGGCGCCAGGACAGACGCGGATTGAATGTATGGAGCTGTTCCGGCAGTTCGGAAAGGCCTCCGAATTTGATCCGGATCTGGGGGAGCGGTGCCTTGCGCTCTGCGACGGTAGGGCAAAGGGACGCGCCCGCGAGCTCCTGGAGCGCATTCCAGGTCCAGATGCCACCCGGCATCAAACGGTCGTCTACATCGTCGATTATGTTCCGTGCAGCGAGTGCGCTCGGCTAACGGCGAAGTAATCGAGCCTCCATCCCTGCATTTGCGGCTGAACGCACTCAGCGGCCTGGCCCCATGGCCTCGCTGCGGCCAGCGGGGCGAAGTCGCGTAAACGGCGATCGAACGGAGGCGCTGCCGACCAGGGCTCGCGCTCTCGAGTGACCGCCGCGCCAAATCGGTTCCTGAAAGTCCCAGTCACCGCATCGCTTCAGAGTGAAGCAACTGCGCGAATCGAGTTTTTCGGAACTTCCGTGGCAGAGCCTTCCCCAGAAAGGGGTCGCGAGCGAACCCGCGTGAGGCTCGATCCGCCACTGGAACGCGCCTAGTGATCGCCGTACCGCTTCTCGCCGCCCTCGATGCGGATGGGCAGCTTGTTCTCGCGCGTGGGCAGCGGGCACGTCGCGTACGGCGTGAACGCGCACGGAGGATTGTATGCGCGGTTGAAGTCGAGCACGACCTGCCCGTCGCGAGGCAGGTCCGTGTACAGGAATCGTCCGGCGCCGTAGGTGTCGCTCCGGTTGGTGAGATCGCCGA
>JBAWAM010000975.1:0-2118 GCA_049589315.1 Myxococcaceae bacterium | reverse complement strand
CCCGGCTGTGTCGCTCATTTCGCCTCAAAATCCGCTGCACCGCTGCCCACTCAGAGGCAATCGCGTGACGCCGAACCGGAGTGGAAACACCATGAAACAGCTTGCCCAGAATCGCCTCACCCGCGCTGCGCTCCTGCTGACGTTCCTGACCGGGTGCGGCTCCGTAGTGCCCGAGGTCCTCGAGGAGACGGAGTCGAAGGTCGTGTACGGCAACGACGACCGCCTGGACGTCTACAGCTTCGCCGCCGGCAGCGAATGGAAGCAGCGGGCGTTGACGTCGACCGTCGCGCTGATGCGGCCGGGAGAGGTGTCCTTCGACAGCAATGGCACCGCGCAGTTCAACGGGGGAACGCTCGGGAGCAACAGGTACCTGTGCTCGGACCAGAGCTTCCGGAACCAGCCCGCGTCGGCGTTCTGCTCCGGAACCCTGATCGCAGATGACCTGATCCTGACCGCCGGTCACTGCATCGATGACTCGAGCGACTGCGCGAACACGCTGTTCGTCTTCAAGTACGCGATGCGCGACGATGCATCGCTCGAGGTCATCACCCGCGACGACGTGTTCTCGTGCACCGGGATCGTCCGGCGCGAGCTGGGCACGACCGCCGACGGCAACCTGGACTACGCAGTCGTCCGCATCGACCGCAAGGCGACCCCGCGCTTCACGCCGGCCCCGGTGGTGACGGAACCCGTCGTCAACGAGGGCGACCAGGTCACCGTCATCGGCTGCCCCAGCGGCATCCCCTTCAAGATCGACGAGGGCGGCGCAGTGCGCGACGCGCGCGCTTCGGTCGGTGACGACTTCGTCGCCAACTCCGACACCTTCGGCGGCAACTCCGGATCCGGCGTGTATGACGCGAGCGGTCGGGTGGTGGGGATCCTGGTGCGCGGCGAGAACGACTACACCAGCACCGGTTCCTGCTACGCCGTGAACCGCTGCAGCGAAACCGGATGCCGCGGCGAGGACATCACCTACGTCTCCCATGCCGTCGAGGCGACCTGCATTGAGGCCCCGGACTCGTCGCTCTGCGCCGACCTTCCGCCGCCTCCTCCGCCGGCCGACGCGACGCTCGAGGTGACGGTGTATGCGGACAGCTGGCAGGACGGCCGGATGGCGTCGGCCCCGTATGCGGGTGTCGGCGTGTATCTCGGCGACTGGCACGCGGGGAACCAGCTCGGGGTCACCGGCACGGACGGCACCCTCACGGTGTCGGCACCTTCGGGCGAGCGGCAGTACAGCGCGTTCATCATGACGAGCAGCCACTCGGCGGCTTCGGCGTTCTCGAGCTTCGATCTCCAGGCCGGACAGGTGAATCGCCGCGACATCCACATCGCCCCGGTGCACGGGACGATTCGCGCCCACTTCGACGTCGGATACGGGAACGCGCTCTACATCACCGGCGCGAGCGAATACCTCGGCAACTGGAGCGCGGCGCGGAAGATGACCTGGGGCCCCGAGCACGGCGTCTGGATCTTCTCCGGCAACCTCCCGGTGGGCCTGCCCTTCAAGATCGTGAAGGCGCCCTGGACCAGCGACGAGGGGATTCCGACGGCCGGCGTCACGTGGGAGGAGGGCGAGAACCGCGTCGTCGCGGCGCCGAATGGGTACGTCGAGTTCCGCATGGACGTGTATCCGAGCTTCCCGGCAGGGCGGTGACCCCATGAGTACGATCGAGCAACTCCTGGCAGCACAGGGCTTCGACCCCGCTCAGCACCGCCGGGTCCGACCTGCCGCGCCGCTCGATGCGCTGTTCGTTCCCGGCGCCGAGACGCTGACGGCATGGAAGCGGCTCCGCGAAGCCTTCCCCGAGACCGGCCTGTATCCCCTCATCATTGGCAGCGAGCACTGGGCCGACACGCTCCGCGCGCAACATGAGCGATACCCGTTCCCGTTCGAGGAGCTGGTCGGACTGGTCGACGCCTGGGGCCCCGAAGCCAGGGCGACCTGGAAAGACATGTTGGTTGGGGAGACCGAGAAGGAGTTTCAGAAGCTGCTCGGCGCCAACCCGAAACGGTTTCCGAGACAACCCGACGAAGAAGACAGCTCGATTCTGCTCGAGCAGGACGTGGACTCGCCGGAGTCGCGTCGGTTGCAACAGATGCTCGATCGGTTGGAGG
>JBAWAM010000974.1:0-22969 GCA_049589315.1 Myxococcaceae bacterium | reverse complement strand
GAGCGGGCCTTGGAGGCGCGCAAGGCGTCAAGCAGC
Organism: Myxococcaceae bacterium; assembly: GCA_049589315.1. GTDB lineage: Bacteria > Myxococcota > Myxococcia > Myxococcales > Myxococcaceae > JBAWAM01. The sequence goes on along the minus strand of JBAWAM010000974.1, from coordinate 22,933 downwards.
TCATGACGACGCGCGGCCTCTCGGAAGCGGATGTGGAAGCGGCGCTGCTCACCTACCGGCCTTCGGGCAAGAAGGACGACTACGTCATCTTCGCGTCGGGCGGGCAGTCGGGGCAGGTGCTGGTGATCGGCGTGCCGTCGATGCGGCTGCTCAAGGTCATCGCCGTGTTCACTCCGGAGCCCTGGCAGGGCTACGGCTACGGCGGCGAGAGCAACAAGGTGCTCGCCGGTGGCAACCAGCACGGGGGCACGAACCTCACCTGGGCGGACGTGCATCACCCGAACCTCTCGGAGACCGGCGGCGAATACGACGGCCGCTTCCTCTTCGTGAATGACAAGGCAAACGCCCGCGTCGCGGTGGTCGATCTCCACGACTTCACCACCAAGCAGATTGTCCCCAACCCGCTGGTGGCGAGCGATCACGGCGGCGCCTTCGTGACCCCGAACACCGAGTACGTGGTGGAGACCAGCCAGTATCCGTCGCCGCTCGGTCGTGAGTACGTGCCGATCGATCAGTACAAGGAGAAGTACCGCGGCCTCGCGATGTTCTGGAAGTTCGACAAGGAGAAGGGAAAGATCATCCCCGAAGAGTCCTTCGGCGTGGAGCTGCCCCCCTACACGCAGGACCTCGCGGACGCCGGCAAGTTGGCCTCCGACGGCTACGTCTTCATCAACAGCTTCAACACCGAGATGGCGACCGGCGGCATCCTCGAAGGCAATCCGCCCATCGAGTCCGGCGCGTCCCAGAACGACATGGACTTCCTCCACATCATCAACTGGAAGAAGGCCGAGGAGCTGGTGAAGGCCGGGAAGGCAAAGACGATCAAGGGGGTGAAGGTGCTCCCGATCGACGTGACCGCGTCGGAGAGGGTCCTGACGCTCGTCCCCGAGCCCAAGAGCCCGCACGGCGTGGACATCACCCCGGACGGCAAGGAGATCGTGGTCGGCGGCAAGCTCGACACCCACGCCACCGTCTACAGCTTCGAGAAGATCAAGGGCCTGATCGACGCCGGGACCTTCGAGGGCAAGGACGGCTATGGCATCCCCATCCTCCCCTTCAAGGAATCCATCCGCGGCCAGACCGAGATCGGCCTGGGGCCCCTCCACACCGTCTACGATGACAAGGGCTTCGCCTACACCTCGGTGTTCATCGAGTCGGTCGTGGCGAAGTGGTCGCTCAAGGACCTGAAGGTCGTCGAGAAGATCCCGGTCCACTACAACATCGGCCACATCCTCTCGGCTGAGGGTGACACGGTGAGCCCCGACGGCGCCTACGTGGTCGCGATGAACAAGATGTCCATCGACCGCTTCGCCAACATCGGGCCGCTCTATCCGCAGAACTTCCAGCTCATCGGGATCGATGGTCCGAAGATGAAGCTGCTGGCGGACATGCCCATCGGTCTCGGCGAGCCGCACTACGCCCAGATGATCAAGGCCGACAAGCTCAAGCCCATGAAGGTCTACCCGATGGGCACCAACCCCTACACCGACGCGAAGGACGCGTTCGCGGTGAGCCCGGGCAAGGAGCGCATCGAGCGCAACGGCAAGGACGTGCACGTCTACATGACGGCGATCCGCAGTCACCTCACGCCGGACCGGATCGAGCTCGAGGAGGGTGACCGGGTCCACCTGCACCTGACCTCGGTCGAGCAGGCCGAGGACCAGGTCCACGGCTTCACCATCGACATGTACAACATCAACTTGTCGCTGGAGCCCGGCAAGCACGAGAACGTGACCTTCGTCGCGGACAAGCCCGGCGTGTACCCCTTCTACTGCACCGAGTTCTGCTCGGCCCTCCACCTGGAGATGGCGGGCTACATGCTGGTGAAGCCGAAGGGCGCGAAGTAGTCGCGCAACGAGAAGGCCTCCGGGGCAGGACGCAGGCTTTGCGCCGCGTCCTGGCCCGATTCAGCAGCGAAATGTCGCCCTCCCCTCACCTACGCCAGGAACCATGAAGAACCTGATCATCCCCTCTCTCATTGCCGCATCGCTTCTCACCGCCTGCGCGGAGAAGACCGACTCCGAACCGGCCCCGGCGACTGAAACCGTCGCTCAACCCGTGGCGGAGGCTCCGGCGAAGACCGAAATCGTCACCCCGGACATCACCATCAGCACCGCGCCTGAGGACATCAAGAAGGGCGAGGAGACGTACACCGCGAAGGGCTGCCCGGCGTGCCACAAGCTCGGCGGCGGCAAGCTGGTCGGTCCCGACCTCAAGGGCGTCACCGCGCGCCGCGACCAGGAGTGGCTCGAGAAGATGATCCTCCGTCCGGATGTGATGGTGAAGGAGGACGAGACGGCGAAGAAGCTGCTCGCCGAGCACTTCACGCCCATGCCGAACCAGGGCGTGGACCCGGAGAAGGATCTCCCGTTCATCCTCTCGTTCCTCAAGGCCAACGAGTAACGCGCGATGCTCCCCCTCCTCCTCAGCGCTGCCGTGTTCGCCGCCCCGGGTCCGGTGGACCGCCCCTGCCCCGACGGGGTCGAGGTGGCCCGCGATGACGACGCCTTTCGCCGACTCACCGGACCTCAGGGTCCGCTGGACGTATGGGTGGGCGGGACGGTGCGAGGCGATCACGAAGTGGCGCGGCAGGTGCGCCTGCACGGGTGCGAGGACGCCGTGCTCGAAGGAACCGGCGCCGGCACGGTCCTGAGGATCAAGGGCGACGACGTGCTCGTGGAGGACATCCTGCTGCGCCGCTCCGGCAGCAGGACGTCCGCCGAAGACGGCGCGCTGAAGGTCAGCGGCAAGCGCGCAGTGGTACGCCGCGTCGCGGTCGAGGACGCGCTCTACGGGATCGCCTTCGAGCTGTGCCACGAGTGCCTGCTCGAAGACGCGCTCGTCCAGGGACGCCTCGACATCGAGGAGAACCTGCGCGGCGACGGGATCAAGCTGTGGGAGGCCCATGGCTCGACCGTCCGGCGGAGCCGGGTGGAGAACGTGCGCGACTGCGTCGTCTGGTACTCGCGGCACGTGACGCTCGAGGACAACACCATCACCGGCGGACGCTACGGCACGCACTTCATGTACGCGCACGACAGCACGGTGCGACGAAGCAACCTGCGCGAGAACACGGTGGGCATCTTCGTCATGTACAGCGCACGCCTTCGGGCCGAGGACAACGTGCTCGCCGGCGCCCGCGGTCCGGCGGGGATGGGCATCGGCTTCAAGGAGTCGGATGCCGTCACCCTCAAGCGCAACCGCATCGTCGCCAACACCACCGGCGTCTACCTGGACTACACCCCTCGCGATCCCAACCAGCCCGTCCTCTTCGAGGGCAACACCCTGGCCCTCAACGGAGTGGCGCTTCGCACCCACAGCTCGGAGCGCGGCGCAGTCTTCCGTGAGAACGACTTCCTCGAGAACGGCTCACTGGTCGAGGTCGACGGCAATGGCGACGCCCGGGCGGTGCGCTTCGAGGGCAACCATTGGGGCACCTACGCGGGCTACGACCTCGATGGTGACGGAACGGGCGACGTCGCCTATCTGGTGAAGCGGGCGTCCAGCGATCTTCGCGACGCGCACCCCGCGCTCGAGTACTTCCACGGCACGGCTGCGTTGGGACTCTACGACGCCATCACCCAGGCCATGCCCTTCTTCGGCTCGCGCATCCTCCTCGAGGACGCGAAGCCGGCCATGCGCCCTCACTTCGAGGTACCCCGATGATCTCCGTACAGAACGTCAGCAAGCGCTTCGATCGCATCCTCGCGCTCGACGCCGTCTCCCTCGTGTTGCGCCCGGGGGACCGGGTCGCGATCGTCGGAACGAACGGCTCGGGAAAGACCACCCTTCTGCGAGCCCTGTGCGGCCTGCTCCGGGTGGAGGGGCGCATCGAGGTCTTCGGGACCGATGTGGCCAGGAACCCGGAGATCGCGCTCCGGAGCCTGGCCTACATGCCGCAGATCGCACCTCCGCTCGAGGCGCCGGTCTCGGAGTTGGTGCGCGCCTTCTGCGCGCTGCGAGATCGTCCACCGGAGCAGGTGGCGAAGCGGGCGCGGCGGCTCGGGCTCGATCTGTCCGCGGTCGGGGGCAAGCGGGTGCGCGATCTCTCCGGCGGCATGAAGCAGAAGCTCCTTGCGGCCATGGCCCTCACCGCCGAGGCCCCGGTGCTGGTCTGCGACGAGCCCACCGCCAACCTGGATCCACGCGCACGCGCGGCGTTCTTCGAGGAGGTCAACGCCCGGCCGGAGAGCAGCATCCTGGTGCTCTGCTCCCACCGCGTCGACGAGGTGCGGCACCTGGTCGACCGGGTGGTGGAGCTGAAGGAGGGTCGGGTCGCACGCGACGCGCCGCTGTCGGACCTTCTCACCACGCTCCGCGCCTTCCGGGTGGAGCTGACGTTCCGGGAGCCGCCCACCACCGAATCGGAGCTCGCGAGCCTCGTCGACCGCGGCTTCACCGAGGTGATGCCCGGCCGCTTCCAGGGGGTGTTCGAGCAGGCCGAGAAGGTCGAGGTCGTCGGCGGGGTCGTATCCGAGTTCGGTGACCACCTCCTGGATCTCTCCGTACTCGACGCGGAGTCGCTGCACGAGCCGGCGCCGGTGGTGCCTCTGAGGAGGGTGGGTTGATGAAGCGCGTTCTTCTGATGTCGTGGGCGCTCTGCGCCCTCGCGTGCACACCGGGCGCCGGAGAACCGGCCGAGCCGGTGTGGGGAAAGCAGGCGTGTGGTCACTGCAGCATGCTGGTCACGGAGAAGCCGCCGTCGGCACAGCTCACCCTCTCCAACGGCACGCGGAGGTTCTTCGACGATGTGGGGTGCCTGGTGGCGTACCTGGATCGCGAAGGGCAGTCCCCGCACGCGATGTGGGTCCGGAAGGGTGACGCGTGGGTGTCCGCCGTGGAGGCGCGCTACGCATCTGGCGTAGTGACCCCGATGGACTTCGGGTTCGTCGCGGCCGATCAGGGGATCGGCTGGGACGAGGTGAAGGCGGCGGTGCGCGAAAAGACGCAGGCACAGGGAGCAAGGCGATGAACCGGACCGGGGTGTGGACGTTCGCGCGGCTGGAGCTCGCCGAGGCGATGCGCTCGAAGTGGGGCGCGCTGACGACGGCGATCTATCTGGTCATGGTCGCGGCGTTCGTGTGGCTGGGGCTGCGCGAGTCGACCATGCTCGGCTTCACCGGGCTGTCGCGGGTGCTGCTCAACGTGGCCAACGCGGTGATCGTCGTGTTCCCGCTCGTCGTACTGGTGGGGACCCACTCCGCGGTCGTCCGGGCGAAGACCAGCGGCTTCTTCGAGCTGATGCTGACCCAACCGGCGAAGCGCGGGGATTGGTTCCTCGGCCTGCTGCTCTCCCGGCTCGTCGTGCTGATCGGTCCGTTGGCGCTGGTGATGGCGGGCCTGGGCATCGCGGCGCTGTTCCTCGAGCCCGAGCCCGGCCTCGCATCGGTGGCGGCGCGGAGCCTCGCCATCACCGTGTCGCTGGTGTTCAGCTTCATCGGCGTGGGCCTGTGGGTCTCGTCGAAGGCGCGAACCGTCGAGCGCGCGATGGTGTGGGCGCTGGTGGCGTGGGTTGTGACGGCGGCGCTGCACGACGTCCTGCTGATCGCCACCCTGCTACGTACCCAGCTTCCGCCGGAGGTCGTGTTCTTCCTCGCGGCGCTCAACCCGTCCGAGGCCGCGCGCGTGGGCATCCTGACGAGCGTGGATCCCGAGCTGTCCGCATTGGGACCGGTCGGGTTCTGGCTCGCCAATAGCCTGGGCGCCTCCGTGTCGCTGGCGCTCGCGGTGGGTTGGCCCGCCGCCGTGGGGGCGTTCGCCACCTGGCGGGCGGCGCGCAACGTGAGGACGGCGGACCTGGTGGCGTAGGCCCAGCACTACGGGCAGCTCGCCACCTTCACCCAATGCCCCGGCGACTCCTCGCGGACCGACGTGGTCTGGTCATTCCAGAAGCTGGCGTTCCCGAGCGGGTCGTTCGAGCCCTTGGCGAACGCGGTGGGGAACCAGATGTTGCCGCCCCAGGTGGCGCGACCGCCCCAGATGTGCGCGCTGTTCTTCGCGGTGACACACTTGTTCCCCGTCGGAGGCGGATTGACGGTGCCCGCCGTGAAGCTGAACGACACAGAGTGGGTCTGTCCCGCCGCGTCGGTTGCGGTGAGCGTTCCGGAGTAGTTGCCAGCGGCAACGCCGGTCAGGTCCTGCTTGCACGTGAAGGAAGTGGTTCCCGTACAGAGGGACTTCTGTGCTCCCGGGATGTTGGTCGACAGCTCGACCTTGGCCAGATCGTTGTCCTTGTCGCTCGCCGTTCCGGTCACGGTCAGGCTCCCGGCCGCGACGTTCTCGGTGTGGGTCTGGATCACCGGCGCCGACGGGTTCGTCGGAGGCGGGTTGGTTGTGATCCTCGGGTTGTTGTCCTCGAGGAACTTGCCCAGGTACATCGGGAAGTCGAAGGAGTCCGTGGAGAAGTAGATGCCGCCGATGACCCCGTTCGGCGCGCCGTTGAGCTTGGGGATGTCGAAGGTGCCGTCGCTGAGGATGTAGCCCTGGCTGATCAGCGTCTGGCGATCCGGCGTAACCGTCTTGTCGTTCGGCCCGACCGGCCCGGCCGGCCAGCGGTGGCGGAGCGTGTCCTGCTCGATGTGCAGGATGCGGGTGCGCCCCTGGGCGTCCTTCCAGGCGTCCGCCTTCGCCGTCCAGCTCCTCGAAACCGCGGCGGAGAACGCGCACTCCGTCTCGCCGGTGTCGTCGCGGCTCTTGTCACCTCCGGGACAGCCGGTTCCGGTGCCGCTCAGCGGCAGGGTGACCAGGGTTCCCGACTTCTGCGCGTTGAACAGCGGCGCCATCGCTCCGGCGATCAGGTCGTGGTACGCGTGCGGCACGTACTTGTCGCCGTCCCAGATCGTCTGCTTGCGGAACTTGTCGGCAGTCCAGACTCCGTTCTCCATCACGGGATTACCGGCCGGAAGGCCGTTGTCGTCGGACACGATGATGTAGAGCTGCTGCCCGAGCGCCTGCTGCGGATTGGGCGCAGAGCTGCCGTTCGCGTACGAGGTGCACTGGTTCTTGATCTGGGTGGAGGTCACCTGAGGCGGCATCACCGCCCTGCTCTGATCAGCCCCGATCGCCGGCCCGGCCACCGAAGCGACGCCGGCGAAGATATCCGGCGCCATGCAGGCGACCTGCATCCCCACGGTCGCGCCTGCGGAGAGTCCGGCGAGGTACACCTGGTTGGGATCAATCTGCAGCGCCGGATAGTCGGTCACGACCTTCTGGCCGGCGGCAATCAACGCCTTGTGGTCCGCGCTGTTTCGGGTGGGCGCGGAGACCGGACCGCTGCCGAAGTTGTAGCAGGCCACGTTCGGAGCGGCTTGATTCGGGTACGACGGGGCGATGATCTCCGGGACGACGATCACAAGACCATACGCCTCAGCGGCCTCGGGCCAGCCCGAGCCCTGGGCGATCTGGTACGCCAGCTCGCCGCAGCCGAGCAGGTGGAAGATCACGCCGCGCTTTCCCGGGACCTTCTTGCTGAAGCCGGCGGGCCGGTACACCCACGCCTTGGGGATCCCGGCAAAGTTCGATTCGTAGGTCCAGTTCGTGCCTGCTGCCCAGCTCGTCTCGTTCGGCAGACTGCTCAGGGCCTGGCCACTGTTGATGGCATCCAGGGAGTCAATGGACTCTCCTCCGCATGCCGACAGCGTCATCGCAACCAGCGTCCCTACTGCGATCATTGCCCGCTTCATGTGTCCCCCGCTTGCGGAAGTTGAATTCCGATTCACCTTTCAAGCGGGCGCACCGTAGCGGCGTGCGAAGTCCTGTCAATCGCCGCCCGGGTCGATCGACGAACCTCGGCTTCGGATGCGGCTCGAAGTGTCTTGAAGGCGCTACTGAGGCGCGAGGAACACCAGCATCGCCGCGACGAGGAACCCCAGCAGCACCGGGATGATCGCCTCCACCGGGACGCGATTCTGCAGGTGCGCGAGGTGGTTCGCGCGCAGTCCGTTGTAGCGGCGACGCCGGACGCGGCGGAGGATCTGGCCGGCCAGGTTCGGCGGCGCCTTCTCCTCATCCACCTTCCGGACGACGCTCACGGCCCGTGCGTACCGCTCCCAGCCAGCGCGGCAGTCGCCGCACCCGTCCAGGTGCATGCGCAGGCGCCTCTCTTCGCGCGTCGGGAGCTCTTCGTCGACCAGTGCGCCGAAGAGGCTCCGTGCCTCTTTGTGGCTCAGTTCAACCTGCACGGTGCAAGTCTCCGATCCGACCCTTCATTCATCAAGTCCAGCCAGGATGTTTGCCAGCTTTTCGCGCGCCCGGTGCAGCCGGCTCTTCACCGTGCCCACCGCGAGCTCCGTGATCTCGACGATCTCCTCGTAGCTCAGACCTTCGATGTCCCGGAGGACCACCAGCATCCGATGGTCGTCGTCCAGCTTCGCGATCGCCCGCTGGACCAGCTCCCGCTCCCGAGCGGCGTCGAGCGCCTCGTCCGGTCGGGCCGGGGCTCCCACCGCGTCCTGCAGCGCGGCCTCGGCCACCTCCTCGTACTTCTCCGACCGTCCGCGCCCCCGCCGCTTCAGGTACTTCAAACGGTTGAGGCTGTGGTTCTTCGCGATCCGGAGAATCCACGTCGACAGCTTCGCGTCCGCCCGGAACGTCTCCAGGTTCTGGTGGACGCTCACGAAGATCTCCTGGACCAGGTCGCTCGCCTCTTCCCGGTCGCCTCCGAGCATCCGGACGCAGAAGTCGAACACGCGGTCCTGGTGCTGCCGGACCAACAGCTCGAAGGCGCCCGGCTCCCGGCGCCGGAGCTTCGAGATGAGGGTCCGCTCGGCGGCATCCAGGGCCGCAGGTCCGAAGCCGACTTCGAGCACTCCGCTCGACACGCGCTGCGCCTCCGTCGTTGGGTGTTTCCCTTCCTTATCTTCTAGAGACTCCGACAACAGCCGCTCGACGCAGGTTCCAGCAGATTGTCCTCGATGCTGTCGAGCAGGGCGAACCTACCTTGTCGCACCTGCCGGCGATGCCAACCCACTTCCCCGCCGAGGCCCCCATGCACAGTGTCGCGCGGGAGGTACGCCTTGCTTCGAGCCCTTCTCTTCGACGTCGATGGCACGCTGGTCGACTCGGTCGATCTGCACGCGCAAGCCTGGAAGGAGGCGTTTGCGCGCTACGGCAAGATGCTCCCGTTCGGCCGGATCCGCTCGCAGATCGGCAAGGGCGGAGACCAGCTCATTCCGTACTTCCTCGACCAGGGGGAGCAGGAGCAGTGGGCGGAGGAACTCCACGCATTCCGCAAGAAGCTGTTCAAGGAGGACTACCTGTCCCGGGTGAAGCCGTTCCCGAAGGTGCGGGAGCTGTTCGAACGCATTCGAAGCGACGGCAGGCAGATCATCCTCGCGTCCTCGTCGCCTGAGGCCGAGGTGAAGCACTACCTCCGGCTGCTCCAGGTCGACGATGTCGTGAGTGGCTACACGACCGCCGACGACGTGGACCGGTCCAAACCGCACCCGGACATCTTCGAGGCGGCTCTCGAACGGGCAGGCGTCGAGAGCGCTTCCGAGGCCCTGGTGGTCGGCGACAGCCCGTTCGACGTGGAGGCTGCCTCGCACCTTGCGCTCCCGACGATTGGGGTGCGCTGTGGCGGCTTCCCCGACGAGGAGCTCCGACGCGCGGGCTGCATCGCCCTCTACGACAGTCCCGCCGATCTCCTCGCGAACTACGACGAATCTCCCCTGGCGAAAGACACAGGCAACGCGCTCGAGCAGATGGCGCCACCGCCGTAGCGTGACCGGATGAACGCGACGGACACACCGAGGTCGGCGCAGCGCACGTTGTTCGTGCTGCTCATCGCCAGCCTGGCCCTGGTGGGGATGGTGCTGAGGCCGTTCGCCGTCGCGCTGTTCCTCGCGATCGTCCTCTCGGGCGCGCTGTGGCCCACGCACAGCCGCTTCACCCGGACGCTCGGCGGCCGCCCGAAGCTGTCGGCGACCCTGTTGCTGATGCTGGTCGTGCTGTTGTTCATCGGCCCCATCCTGGGCCTCTCCGCCTTCGTGGTGAAGGAGGTCACGGAGGCGATCCAGTTCATCACCCGGACCCTCCAGAGTCAGGGAATGGACGGGCTGCTCTCGTCACTGCCCGACGGCCTCGAACGACTGGCACGGATGATTCTCGAGCGCATCCCGCTCGAAGGCGCGGCCCTGGCGGAGGCGCTCGAGGAGCAGGTGGCGCCTCGGAGCGGGCAGGCCGCGGCCGCGGTGGGCAGCGCGATCGCCCAGACGGGCTCGTTCCTGTTCCAGGCGGTGATGATGCTGATCGCCTTCTTCTTCTTCCTCGTCCAGAAGGAGTCGATCCTCTCCTGGGTCGACGACGCCTCTCCGCTGCAGCGGGGTCAGACCCGGGAATTGCTGGTGGAGTTCCGCAGGGTCACGGTCGCAGTCATGCGCTCGTCGATACTCACAGCGCTGGTCCAGGCGATTGCGGCGTTCATCGGCTTCCTGATCGCCCGGGTTCCCCACCCCATCTTCTTCGCCTCGGTCACCTTCTTCTTCGCGTTGATCCCGGCGGTAGGAGGCGCATCGGTGTGTGTGATCGCCGCGGTGCTGCTGTTCGTCACCGGCCACCCGATCGCGGCCATCTTCCTGGCGGCATGGGGCGTGGTGGTGGTCGGGCTGTCCGACAACGTGGTGAAGCCGCTGCTCATCAAGGGAGGCGTGGAGATGAGCGGCGCGGTCGTCTTCTTCTCGTTGCTGGGCGGGCTCGCCGCGTTCGGCGCGATCGGGCTGTTGCTGGGCCCGCTGGCGGTGGCGCTGTTCGTCTCGCTGCTGCGCATCTACCGACGCGACTACGGGGAGGGGCCCCTCCCGGGCGGAGGGCACACGGTGACGGAGGCCGAGGCCGAGCGGATCCTGCAGGGCACGCCCGGCCCGGAGAAGAGGTGATCCAGGCTACAAGGCGAATTCGACGCCGACGGACAGGATCGTGTCTGTCGGGACCTTTCCAGCCGCCGGCGCGCTGTCGAAGTTCACCTGGAAGCTGGTGTTGAAGGACAGCCCTTCCGTCAGCTCCGCCGTCAACTTGGTGAGCGAGCTTGCGATGGTTCGGGAATCCCCGACGATGTTCGTCGCTGCCTGCGCCTCCTCGACGATGGCGACCTCCTTGCTGAGGTTGTAGCGGAAGCCAATGCCCAGCGACGGGGCCACCAGCGTCACGTTGTCGAGTTGGCTCGGCGACGGGTAGTACTGGAAGCGCGACTCGTACGCGTACCGCGCGCCGATGTCCGTGCGGAACAGGAGGATCGTGTCCTTCCCTTCCTTCCGCTCGACCCAGTTGATCGCCACACCGGCTTCGCCCGAAGCGCGGTATTCGATGCTCTTGACGTGATCCGTCTCCGCGCCGGCCAGCAGGAAGGCGGAGGCGATCCCGCTCAGCACGCGTTCGCCGCGGAGCTGACCGGCTGCGGACAGCGCCGTGACGGTGGGCGCTGCGCCTTCCAGCACCCGGCTCTGACCGTAGGCAGCGGCGAACTTCGCGCTGAGGACCCAGTCGAGCCAGCGACGATCCGCTGCGCCGGTGGTGCTGAAGGTGAGCGTGTCCGCGCTGCCGGTAACGGCGATGAGGTTCAGTCCGATCGCGCCGGTCCAGCCTGTTGGCTCGGCCGTCGGCGCAGGTTCGGGCTTGGGGGCCGTCACCGCCTCGAGGCGCTTCGCCATCTCCTCCACGACTCTGGCCGAACGCTCCGCCGCCGCAGCAGCGCGCTCTGCCGCTTCGGCTGCGCGCCTGGCCGCCTCCGCGGAGTCGGTCGCTTCGCGATCCGCGACGCTTGCATCGGGGGGCGTTTGAGAGAGGACGAGGATCGCTGCCGTCACCAGGACAATGGACATGGCGGGCCCCTATAGACTATCGGCATAGCAATCGCATGGCCGAATCAACGCTCGACGTACGACATCTTCCAAAGCCCGACGCGTACCGCGACGTGGAGCAGCAGGTTCGCGCAGTGCTCGAGGGAATCGACGACGACGTCGCGGCGATGGCGACGATCAGCGCCGTCCTCCACCACGGCTTCGGACACCTGTGGACCGGTTTCTACCGGGTGGTGGAGCCCGGGAAGTTGCTCCGGGTCGGCCCCTACCAGGGCACGCTCGGGTGCCTCGAGATCGCGTTCGGCAAGGGCGTATGCGGGACGGCGGCGGCGCGGCGGGAGACGGTGGTGGTGCCCGACGTGCACGCGTTTCCCGGACACATCACCTGCGATGCGCGCTCCCGCTCGGAGATCGTCGTTCCCGTCTTCGGGAGAGATGACGAACTTCTCGCCGTGCTCGACATCGACTCGGACAGGCCGAGCGCGTTCGATCAGGAGGATCGGAGCGCGCTCGAACGCCTGATGCGGTGGTTCCGCCGGGTCAATTGAGGCCCGTGACTCGCCGGCGGATGTCTACTCGGGCATCGCCCTGCTGGGGTTCTTCTTCCCGAGGAGCTGGGCGGTGATGAAGTCCTCGATGTCGCCGTCCAGCACGGCATCCGGGTTCCCGGTCTCGACGCCGGTCCGGTGGTCCTTCACCATCCGGTAGGGCGCGAGCACGTAGCTGCGGATCTGGGAGCCGAAGGCGATGTCCATCTTGCCGGCCTCGACCACGTCGCGGGCAGCCTCGCGCTTCTTCACCTCGAGCTCGTAGAGCCTGGAGCGGAGGATCTTCCACGCGACGTCGCGGTTCGCGTACTGAGATCGCTCGTTCTGCACCGCGACGGTGACCCCCGTCGGGATGTGGGTGAGGCGCACGGCCGAAGAGGTCTTGTTGACCTTCTGGCCGCCGGCGCCGGACGCCCGGTACACGTCGGTGCGGACGTCCTTCTCCTGGATGTCGACCTGGATGCTGTCTTCGACCTCGGGATAGACGAACACCGAAGCGAAGGCCGTCTGGCGCCGCGCATTGGCATCGAAGGGGCTGATGCGCACGAGGCGGTGGACACCGTTCTCCGCCTTGAGGAACCCGTGGGCGTACTCGCCCTTGATGTGCAGCGAGGCGTTCTTCACCCCCGCCTCTTCGCCGGCGACGAAGTCGGTGATTTCGACCTCCCAGCCCTTCGACTCGGCGAAGCGCGAGTACATGCGCAGCAGCATGGCCGACCAGTCCATGGAGTCGGTTCCGCCGGCACCGGCGTTGATCTCTATGTAGCAGTTGGAGCGGTCCTGCTCGCCCGACAGCATCCGCTGGAACTCGAGCTTCTCGATCTCGAGCTCGACGGCCTCCAACGAAGCGAACGCCTCCTGTCGGGTGGCTTCGTCCCCCGCCTCCTCCGCCAGCTCCATCAACGCCTGGGCGTCGTCCACGCCGCGAAAGGCGCGATCGAACCCGACGACGCTCGCCTCCAGCCCGGACTTCTCCTTCAGGAGGCCCTGGGCCTTGACGTTGTCATTCCAGAAGTCGGGCTGCCCTGCGTCGCGCTCGATCAGCGCGATCCGGGAACGCTTGCGGTCGACGTCAAAGATGCCCCCGGAGCGCTTCGAGGCGCTCGCGAAGGCTGCTGATCTTCTCGGTCACTTCGTTGGCCATCTCGATGTTCTCCTCTACGCGCCCTGAACCGCCGGCTGGCGAGCGGGAGCGACCGCCCGTGCATAGACCACGGACGCCGCCGCCATGCCCAGCGAGATCGGCAGAACGAGCGCGATGATTCTCCAATTGTCCTGATCGAACAGGGGAACGACCTTGATCAGGAGCGCCACTGCACCGGTCGCCGACAGGAAGGTCCACGCCGCCCGGAGCCAGCGCGCGGCCCGGAGCGAACCCCAGGTCAGCGCAATCCCCATGGGGAGCGCGATCAGGGTCACCGGGTTCGCCAGCAGCAGATTCTCGTTCCGGAAGGTCACCGTGTGGTTGGTGATCATTCCCATGATCAGCAGCGCGGTGCCCGGGAGCCCGAAGACCAGGCCCAGCAGGGCGTTCTCGATCCCGAGCAGCACCCGCGGCAGCCAGCTCCGGGTCCGGCGATACCACGTCGCCAAGCCGAAGGCCGAACCGCCCAGGACCCCGCCGATCAGCAGCAGCCACATGGCGTACCCCGGAGGAGTCGCCGGCACGGGCGTGCGCGTGGACTTGAACCAGACCTGCTCCTCGGCGACGAGGGGCACGGTCTTCCCCTCCGCGTCGACGTATTGGGTGCGCGCGACCAGCGCCTCCAGCTCCTGGGGAAGGAAGGTCTCCTCCCAGTTGGAGATCGGCTGATCGATCTCGTCGTTCATCAGGAAGTCGAGCAGCACGCTCATCGGCGCCATCGCTGCCGAGTGACGCCGGGTCTGGTCGCGCAGCGTCATCCGCGACGGCACCGAGGCGACCTTCTTGAGCTGACCATCCAGCGCGCGGTCGATGATGTCGCGCGGCCGGGTCGAGCAGTTGTCGAAGTAGTGGTGGTACAGGTACTCGCGGTTCTGCGGCAGGACGTTCTCGTCGAGCGAGAGCGCCAGCTCCAGCTTCTTCGCCGGCGACAGGTTCAGCCGCTGGATGCGGACGTCCCGGTTGGCGCGCGCGTAGAAGCGGTAGGTCGGCACCACCATCGTGGTGCCCTCGACCCAGAACTCCAGCCGGCCCATCGCAAACTTCGGCAGCATGTCGGGGCCGAAGCTGAACATCCCGTAGTTGTAGAGGCGCCGCTGGTCGAGCCGCGAATCTTCCACCACCAGCGCGGTGTGGCCGAACCAGGAGACGACTTCGTCCCCTGGGCCGAAGGTCACCAGGTAGATCTCCAGGTCCTCGCCGTGGCTCTGCCCAGTCCCCCACGGTGCGCGCCCGCCCTGAGCCGACGCGACGGAGGAGACCAGGAAGGCGCAGACGAGCGCGATGACGAGGTGGATTCGAGGCACGGTGGACATCCAGCGATGAGTAACGCGGCTACCTACCACGGTGTTGCCCGAACTCACACGTCGCTCGGCGGCCCGCCCCTCGCGGGGCCAGGCTCATCGGCCGTGGCGAAGACGCCGTCAAAGCGAGCGAGCACGGCCCGGGTGAACCCGGTCGGCCGGCACACCGCCGCCCAGGCGTCAGCGCTTCCTCCTCGAAGCAGGGATGAGGCCTGTGCCGCCGAGCAGCTTCTCTTCGAGCGCCGCCATCTTCCGTGCTTCGGCAGCGCTTCGCTCGTGGTCGTAGCCGAGCAGGTGGAGGAGCCCATGCGCGAGATAGCGCGACACCTCGTCCTCCACCTTCCGCCCGTCCTCCTTCGCCACGCGTACGGCGGTGTCGAGCGAGATGATCACGTCACCCAGCGGCCTGGGCCCCGGCGTGCCAGGCGGCAAATCTCCCGCCGGGAAGCTCAGCACGTCGGTCGCCTTGTCCTTCCGGCGCCACTGGCGGTTCAACGTGCGGATCTCCGTGTCGCCCACCAGCGCCACGGACAGCTCCGCGTCGCTGATCTCCATCGCAGTGAGGAAGCGCTTCGCGTCCGTCAGCACGCGACGTTCGAGGCGGCGGCCCTTCGGATGACTCGACTGCACGGCGACCCGGGGAGGCGTCTTCACCGCCGGCACCGCCTCCATGTGGGCGAGCTCGGGACGGAACGCGGGCGCGCAGACGGAGTAGTAGTCGCACGCGCCTCCGCCATCGTTGCGATAGACGACCCGGGTCCCCTTCGGGACGAAGCCGACCTCGTTCGCTTCGATGCGGGTGGTGCGGCGGCCCT
Organism: Myxococcaceae bacterium; assembly: GCA_049589315.1. GTDB lineage: Bacteria > Myxococcota > Myxococcia > Myxococcales > Myxococcaceae > JBAWAM01. The sequence goes on along the minus strand of JBAWAM010000974.1, from coordinate 7,330 downwards.
GGACGAGCGTGAGGGTGCCCTTGAGCACCATCACGACCTCGTCGAACTCCGGGGTCTGGGGCGGCTCCCGCCAGCCCGGCGGCGCGAGCATCCGCGCCACCGAGACCGAGGGCGTTCCGGTGTTCGCCACACCGACGAACTCCTCGATGCGCTTGCCGTCCTCCCGCGGGATGAGCTTCCCCTTGCGAATCCGCGTCACTTCTTCGCCTTCACCGACTTGATCACGTTGTCGAAGTCCTTCTGCGCCGCGTCGACCGCCTTCTGCGGGCCGGTGACCTTGAAGAACACCGCACCCTCCGGGCCCTCCACGATCGCGCCCAGCAGGCGGTACCCCGGCTTGTTCGACTTCGGCGCCATCGGCCCCATCGACGCGGTGTAGATGCCGGTCAGGTCGACGAAGGTGACCTGGTTCGCGCCGACCTTCTTCTTCGAGATCTTCGCCACCTTGTCGGAGGGCTTGCCATCCGGCTGTTCGAACTGGCCGATCCACCGCTGCACGTTGGCGTCGACCCCGCCGCCCTGCCCCGGACCGAAGTAGAAGACGGCCAGCTCGCCGGCTTCGCTCGCACCGGCCGCAGGAATGGCATAGGTGGCGGCCCGCATCGGACGATCCGGCAGGCGCTTCCACTCTCCGGGAACCTTCCAGGTCAGACCGCCGGCTTCATCGGCAAAGGCGACGGCGGAGAGCAACAGGGAGACAGCGACGAGTGCGCGCATGACGACCTCCTTGATCGAGGTCATGTGTCTAGTCGGTCGCGCCGGCGCGTGTCGAGCGTGGACCTTCAGTCGGTGGTGGCCGCTGCCGCGGCTCGTCCACTCCGCCCAGGACTACACGCTGCCGGTGCGCTTGGAATCTGTCGCGATGGTCAGCCCCATGGGCGGGCCCTTCGCCGTGGCGTGGCCCGCGGGATAGGCGGGGCGAGCGTGGTAGATGCCTTCGAGCGTGTGCACGAACGACTGGGCGATCAGGTTGAGATCCTTCAGCGTCAGATCGCATTCATCGAGCTGACCCTCGCTGAAGACCATGTTGATCATCTTCTGCACCAGCGCCTGGAGCCTGGGCGTGGTCTGGTCGACCAGCGAGCGCGACGCCGCCTCCACCGCATCGGCGATCATCACCAGCGCGGCCTCGCGGAACTGCGGCTTCGGGCCGACGTAGCGGTAGATGCTCTCGTCGATGGGCAGGGGGTTCTCCTTCCCTTCCTGCTCCTTCAGCGCCCGGTGGTAGAAGAACCCGACCAGTCGCGTTCCGTGGTGCTGGGGGATCGCGTCGGCGACCAGCTTCGGCAGCCGGTACTGGCGCGCCATCTCCATGCCCTCGGTGACGTGGCGCTTGATGATCACCGCGCTCATCGCCGGCGCGAGCTGATCGTGGCGGTTGTCGCCCTTCTGGTTCTCCGCGAAGTAGAGCGGATTCCGGCCCTTTCCGATGTCGTGGTAGTACGCGCAGCTCCGCGCCAGCAGCGGGTTCGCGCCGATCGCCTCCGCGGCGGCCTCCACCAGGCTGCCCATGATGATCGAGTGGTGATAGGTGCCCGGCGCCTGGACGATCAGCTCCTTGAGCGCGGGGTGGTTCAGGTTCGCCAGCTCCAGCAGCTTGATGTCGGACGCGTACCCGAAGCTCAGCTCCACCAGCGGGGTCATCGCCATCACCATCACCGGCACGCCGATCGACGTCCCGATGAAGCTGAACATCCCCACGGAGAAGACCTCCGAGCTGAAGCCCTTGCCTTCCGCGAGCGCGAACGCGATCACCAGCAGGAAGTTGACCGCGCCGGTGACCAGGCCGGCCTTGAAGATGCCGACGCGGTCCTTGGCCCGGGTGATCCGGTCTGCCGCGACCAGCGAGCCGACGATCGAGAAGATCCCGAAGGAGAGCGAGTTCTCCAGCATCACCCCGGCGAGGCAGGACACGACCAGCGCGAAGAACAGCGCCAGCTCCTGGCTCAAGATGAAGCGCACCAGCATCGCGCCCGCGGCCACCGGGATCGCGTAGTAGAGCGCCTCGACCGGAAGGTCGCCGTACTTGTCGTGGATGGCGTCGGCGACGGTGGTCCAGACCCGGATGAGGCCGAGCATGGCCAGCAGGAGCAACCCGAGGAGCACCGCGTCCTTGCGGGTGGGCCGGAACCTCCTGAACCCGGCCCGCATGAAGGCGTACATCGAGGCGATCAGCACCGCCACGAGCCCGGTCCCTCCGAGCTGTGACTGGAAGGCGTCCAGCTCGCGCGTCTGCGAGCGCATGACGTCGAGGATGAACAGGTGCTGCGCGTCGATCAGCTTGCCGTCCTCGAGGACCATCTGGCCCTTCTTGAACTGGATGACGGCGTCCTTCACCGCAGCGGCGGCCGTGTTCCTGCGGGCCTCCGTCTCGGCGGTGTTGACCGTGAGGTTCGGCTTGATCTGGCGCTTGGCGAACCGCAGGACCGCGCGGCGCAGGCTGGCTTTGGATTCCGGGAGCAGGTTGCCCGGGATGCTGGCGAACCGGTCGATCTCCCCCCTCGCCTCGCGCACGTCGATGAGGGCCGGCTGCTCGGTGGAGCTCTGCCGCTCTCTCCGGGTCGCGACGTCACGGATGGTGATGGCCCCCGCGACCTGAGAGAAGTCGTCGCGCGTCCCGGCGACCGGAACCCAGAGATCCCGCTCCACCGGATACGCCCGGTCGATCATGGCCAGGGCGGCGAGCTCCACGTCCTTCGAGAAGCGCGCCTCGACCAGGTCGTTCCAGTCATCGTCCTCGATCGGGAGCAGCTTCTGTTCGAAGGTCTTCCGTTCGGCCTTCAGCAGGGCAGTGAGCGCTTCCTCTTCCGCCTTCTCGTCGACCGCGAGCTTCCTCTTGTTGGGGGTGCCGGCGTCCGCCGAAGCCCGCTCTGCGTCCGCGAGCTTCGTCCTTTGCTGCTCGACGATCGCCCGCATGCCGGCGAAGGCGTCCTTGATCGACTGGCGCACCTCTCCCGCGACGGCAGGGTTGAAGTCGTACACGGGGCGGGTGGCGTCCTTCGCCTCCTGCCGGAGTTGCTCGGTTCGCTCCTTGTCGACGATCTCGTAGTCGCGCCCGGCCTTGAAGCCGTTGCCGGAGGCGGCCCGGAACGGCGTCCCGATCCGGTCCGGTCCCAGCACAGGTACGTGCTGGGACGTCAACCCGCGGCTGACGAAGAACGAAGCAGTCATCGCCACCGCGGCGAGCAGGAGGATGAGTGTCAGCCGTGGACCCCAGCCCGGAGGGAGCCGGAGTCGTTCGGCGAGCGCATCAAACGGCGTCCGGCCCTGAGGCGGCGCCGAGCCGGGTAGAGACGGTTCCGCCATGGGTCGGCCAACGTAGCGGGCCCGCCCGCGATTCCGCAAGCATCAACGCACGAGGGGCTACTGGCCGGGAGAGGGGGCGCCTTCTCCCTCGAGCTGCGCGCCCTCCGCATGTCCTCCGGCGCGAGCGGCGGAGACAGCAATCGCCTCTTCGGATTTTTCGTACGCGCGGATCACCGCCTGCACCAGCGGATGCCGGACCACGTCCACGTCCGTGAAGAACGAGAGATGGATGCCCGGGATCCCCGCGAGGATCTTCCGCGCGTGGGTGAGCCCCGACGTCCGTCCCGCGGGGAGGTCGACCTGGGTCACATCGCCGGTAATCACCGCCTTGCTGTTGAAGCCAAGTCGGGTGAGGAACATCTTCATCTGCTCGACAGTCGTGTTCTGCGCTTCGTCGAGAATCACGAACGCGTCGTTGAGCGTCCGGCCGCGCATGAACGCGAGCGGCGCCACTTCGACGGTCCCCTGCTCCACGAGCTGGGCGGCGCGGTCAACGTCCATCATGTCGTGGAGCGCGTCGTACAGAGGCCGCAGATACGGATTCACCTTCTCGGCGAGGTCGCCGGGCAGGAACCCGAGCTTCTCACCCGCCTCGACCGCGGGGCGCGCCAGGATGATGCGCTTGACCTTGCGCTCCTGCAGCGCCGCGACGGCCATGGCCATGGCCAGATACGTCTTCCCCGTACCCGCCGGGCCGATCCCGAAGACGATGTCGTTCGTCTTGATCGCCTCGACGTAGAGCTTCTGCGCCAGGCTCTTGGGGGTGATCTGTCGACCGCCTCCACCGCGCACCATCACGGGACCGCTGAAGACCTCCTTCAGGGTCTGGTTGCCGGCGCCCAGCACGCGGATCGCCTGCTCGACGTCTTCGGCGTAGAGCGACCGCCCCGTGCCGATCTGCTCCGTGAGCTCCTCGATGAGGCGCACGCCGAACGCCAGCTGTTCGGGCGCGCCGGACAGCAGGAGCTCGGTCCCCCGCATTCCAACGCGAATGCCGAGCCGACGCTCGATGAGCTTGAGGTTCTCGTTATGGTTGCCGCAGAGGGTCTGGGCGAGCGCGTTGTCGCCGAGGTCCACCTTCGCGGTGGAAACGGGGTTCTGGAGGTGTGAGGTCTGCAACTGGGTCTCTTGCTCCCCAAACTAACGCAAAGGCGGGAGGAGGACGAACCCTCCTTCGGGCGTGCGTCGATAGTGGTACGTCTCGCGCCACGGATAGCGCAGGTCCTGCCCCTTCAACAGCCCGGCCGCCACCAAAGCATCCAATTTCTCGGGGAGATCCCCTTTTTCCAACCGATACACCGTCAACGCCGCTTCAATCCGGGCGAGCTGAGCGCGGGAGATCACCCGCTGTGCTGCCGGGTCGGCGAACACGTCGGGCGAACCGGCGAAGGCTTCACCCTTCAACACCACCTTCGACGCGACCAGACCAAGCGCCGCCATCACCAGCACGGTCATCACGATCCGCCACAGCGGCGCAGTCACCCGGCCGAGACGTGACGGGCTGTCTTCCACGACATGGGGCTGACCTCCGGGGGCGACGGGTCGCAGGTAGCCGAGCTTGACCAGCTTCAACAGTGCCTTGCAGGTATCGAACTCACCGAGGCACGACAGGTCGATGAGCCTGCGGACGTCCTCCCCGGGCCCGACGAGTTGGTACACTTTCCGCTCGTTCGGACCCAGGCCTCCATCGGCGCCGTCGTCCAGGTCGAATTCGTCCAGCCCCGCTGACGCCGACGGTGTGGGCGGTGGCGGGAGCGCCTGGAGTCGCTCGAAGGAGAGCTCGTAGCGGGTGATCGTCTTCTTGATCGTCGGCCACTCGTCGACCCGCCGGAAACCCTCCATCAGGATGGATTCCGCGCGCATCTGGAGATCGGTGGCCGGATCGAATTCGACCTCGCCCTGCACGAACTCGTAGGTGCCGCTCTTCCAGGCGAAGAGCTTGTAGAGCGTCTCGGTGGTCTGGAGCTGCACGATCTGGGCGAAGCGCTCCTTCGTCACCATCCGGTTCGCGACCAGCACATCACCCAGCCGCTTGAGCGTTCGTCGCTGCGTCTCGAGCGCCGCTTCGAGCTGCTGCTCGGAGATCAGCTCGGCTCGCACCAGCATGCTGCCGATGAGGTCCTTCTTCTTCCGTGTGGTGGTCTCCGCCCGGACGATCGTGCCGTCCTTGAACCCGATGTGGACGTCCTCGTCGCGAGACTTGAGGTGGAGGATGCCCGTCTTCTGCTGCTGTCCAATGAGCTGGAGGATGTCGGCGATGCCGAAGTCCTTGAGCGTTCCCTTGAGCGCCATGACCTACCGGGTGTGTGCCTTGCGCAGGCTGTTGAGGGAGAGGAGGTAGCTCACTGCGAGGACCACCCCGACGGGAACGAGGCGCAGCCACGTCGGGACGTCACCCCACGGTGCGCGCAGGATGCCGTCGCGCCACACCACCAGCGCGACGCAGAACAGGAACGGCAGCGCATAGAGGGCGCCGCGGAGGGGACGGCCGGAGAACAGATGGCCCGCGCCCGAGCACAGGATCCCGAGGACCCACGCCACCCGCTCGTTTCGCGCCTGGTAGCGGTCGACCTCGAGCTGCTTCCGCACCTTCACCTGGGGCGCCACCAATCCCTTCCGTGCAAACACGTTGATGCACTGGTGACAGAGACCACCGCCGGGGCTCAGCTCGGGATCGCACCGGCGGCAGACCGCGCGCCCACACTTGTCGCACTTGCGAGAGACGGCGAGCGACGTCCGCAGCATCCCGAAGCCGACCGATGCGAGAACGAGCAGCACCGGGACGACGTACGCCAGCGGACCTGCGGGCAAGCCGATCACTCTCCAGGAGAGCTGATCCGCGACCCGCTCCGCCACCTCCTCCGACGACGCGAGCGACGCGATCTCCGACGCGCGAAGCCCCGGACTGATCACCAGCTTGTTGAGCGGCTGGGCCGCGTCGGTCGGGAGCTCCGCGCGAGAGAGGAGCGCGGGGTCCAGCGCGAGCGCGTTCTCGTGTGTCGTCTGGGCACGCTCGAGCTCCTGCGCCTTCGCGGCGTCGGTCAGGGTCGAAGCCCGGAGGTAGTGCACCCGCGAGAGGTTGTACAGGGGCGCCGCCAGGGTGGCGTCGGCCTCCGCTGCCTGTGTGTACAAGCTCTGCGCGCCCTGAAGATCGCCGAGCGCGAGCCGCGCATTTCCCAGGTGGGTGAGCACGCGCGCGTCGTTCGTCCGAAGCGGGGCCGCTTTCTTGAACAGCTCGCTGGCCGATTCCACCCGCCCGCGCCGGAGCTCGTACCGGGCGAGCGCGAACAGGTCCTCGAACCCTGCCCTGCCCTGGGCGATCCGCGCGCGGGTCTCTTGCGCGGCCGAGGCGGCCTCGAGCCCGCCTCGCTCGAGCTGCTGAACGTGCTCCGCCGGTGTGCCGGCGAAGGCGATGGCCGACATCGCCCAACCACCGAAGAGCGGCAGCGCCGCGACCATGACGAGCGCCACGCCCGCGACGATCCGCTCGGCGTGCCCCAGGTATAGGGTCACCGCGGCGAACAGGACGAGCAGCACCGGAAACGTCCCGAGCCTGAAGACGATCGGCAGCGACAGCACCACGATCGCCAGAGGCACCGTCTGCCACCGCGCCGCCACCCGCGGGAAGAGGTGGTGGAAGTCGTGCACGAAGGAGCGGACGTTCCGGGCGAACAGCACGACCACGACGGCCGCTGCGGTGGCCAGGACAGCGACGAGCAGCGCACCGAATACGTCCGAGAGGGCTGGACGCAGGAAGCGCGGGTCAGAGAAGAGCCGCTGAACCGTCTCCAGCCACGCAGCGCCCCACTGCCCCACGTTGCCCGGGGCCGACTCGACGTACGCGCTGGCGAGCGCGCCGTGCGCCAGGGGGAGGTCCGGCGCGAGCTCCACCGCAGCGGTCGCAAGGTTGACGGCAGCCCGCGTATCTCCGGCCTCGAGCTTCGCTCCGGACGCGAGCGCCAACGCGGCGCTGAACGCTTCGAGATCCTCGGCGCCCAGCTCTGCCTTCAGCGCGAGCAGTTCC
>JBAWAM010000973.1:0-1739 GCA_049589315.1 Myxococcaceae bacterium | reverse complement strand
CTGGAGGCGTGTCCCCCTCGCTCCCGAGGCGCTGCATCCCCGCGGACGGCTTGACGTTTCCATTCAATATCGGCTACTCATTATCGGAGCGTCAGTATCCGATATTGAAGGGAATCGCTTGGAGCTCCTGACCCCGGAAGAGATCGAGCGGATCGAGAAGGACTTCGCGGCGGGCATCTCCGCTTCGGCGATCGTCCAGGTCTTCCGTCCGAAGGGCGTGGCGCTCTCGGAGGCGACGTTCCGGAAGTACGTGCAGGCCGGGTTGCTACCGCACAGCCGGCGGGTGGGGCGGAAGGGGAAGCACCGGGGAAGCCAGGGTCTCTATCCGGTAGAAGCGGTGCGGCGCATCAACGCCATCAAGAAGATGATGGCGCAGGGGATGACGCTCGAGACGATCAAGCGCTCCTTCGTATTCTTCAAGAACCACATCGATCAGGTGGAGCGCGGACTGGACGAGGTCCTCGACGGCTTCGCCGAGCAGCTTCACGACCGCGCCTTCGGACGCGACCGGCGCCGCGAGCTGGAAGGAAAGCTCGACGAGCTGCGGCGCAAATCCGAGGAGTTGCTCCGCGAGGTCACGCGCCTGGGCAGCGCCGTCACGGCGCAGCCGGTGGAAGAAGAGTCTGGAATTTACGCGGTCCGGCAGGCCGCGAATGCCGAGGAGGGGAAATGATGGAACCCAAGCAGCAGCCGCCGATGACCGAGGACGAGATCCAGGACGAGCGCCGTCGGTCGAAGACGATGTCGCGCAAGGAGATGGCGCGTGATCTCCGACGCCGCCGGCTGGCGGGCGAAGTCGACGCGGACGAGGCCGAGCTCATCCACTTCATCGAGAACAGCCGTCCGAAGACCCGCGCGGACTGCGTCAACGGCCCCCGTCCGTGCCTGTTCGTGTCGTGCAAGCACAACCTGTATCTGGACGTGAATCCGGAGACCGGGTCGATCAAGCTGAACTTCCCCGACAAGGAGATCTTCGAGCTCGAGTACACGTGCGCGCTCGACGTGGCGGAGAAGGGGGGGATCACGCTCGAGGAGGTCGGCGCGATCATGAACCTCACGCGCGAGCGCATCCGTCAGGTGGAGACCCGGGGGCTGATGAAGCTCCGCGAGGCGACGGAGCGCGACCCCGTCCCGCCGACCCGGGAATAGCGCTGGGAACGGACGCCTGCGACGCTCGCCTACATGACGGACGTAGGCGACTCGCGGTTCGTTGACACCCCTGGGGGTGGTTGCTACACGACGCCCGTGTTCGCTCTCCTCAGTGTCTCGGACAAGCGCGGCGTGGTCCCCTTCGCAAAGGGGCTCGTCGAACTCGGTTTCACCCTCCTCTCCACCGGCGGAACGATGGAGGCGCTGAAGAAGGAGGGCGTCCCCGTCCGGAAGGTGTCGGAGCACACCGGCAGCCCGGAGATCCTGGGCGGTCGGGTGAAGACCCTGCACCCGAAGATCCACGGTGGAATCCTGGCCCGTCTGGATGAAGCGCAGGACCGCGCGGAGCTCCAGCAGAACGGGATCGACCCGATCAGCCTGGTGGCGGTGAACCTCTACCCCTTCCGCCAGACGGTCGCCGGCGGGGCGACGGAGGCGGAGGCGATCGAGCAGATCGACATCGGCGGACCGGCGATGGTTCGCGCCTCGGCGAAGAACTCGAAGTACGTCACCATCGTCGTCGACCCGGACGACTACGAGTCGGTCCTCGCGGAGCTGCGCGAGAAGAAGGCGACCAGCGAAGAGACGCG
>JBAWAM010000972.1:0-13508 GCA_049589315.1 Myxococcaceae bacterium | reverse complement strand
CGCTCGTGCGGCGGCGGCGGCTCGAGCACCGATGCGCTGGCGAGGAGCGCTCGGAATTCTGTCGAAGCGAAGTCGCACACGAGAGGACGAATAGCATGGAGGTCTGACGCGAAACCCGAGCGACGCTGCCGCACGATCCAGCCTTCGCCACCTCTACGCTGAGTCCGCCCTCACCACGCAAACAGGCTTCGCATGCGAAGTCGCGGGTGCGGCCTCCTCTCGTCGAGGCGGCGCAGTCCGGCATCGCGCGCGAGCTGGAGCGCGGCTTCGAACTCGTCGCTGCGGAGGCTTCGGGTGATCTCCCGGAACCGCTCCGGCTCGCGCAGGACCCGTCCTTCCGGCCGGTACTGGTCCATGACGTTCACGTACGTGTCGGGGCCGAGCTCGCGGGCGACCCATGTGAGGATCTCACGGGTCTCATCGAGGGCACCCGGCATGACGAGGTGCCGCACGATCAACCCACGCTTCGCGAGTCCCTCATCGTCCAGGCTCAACGCCCCCACCTGGCGATGCATCTCCCGGATGATGCGGCGAGCGACGTCGGGATAATCCTTTGCCTTCAGGAAGCGCGCCGCGGACTCGGGCCGCCAATACTTGAAATCCGGCATGTAGATGTCGACGAGCCCGTCCATCCACTGAAGGCTCTCCATCGAATCGTACGAGGACGTGTTGTAGACGAGCGGGAGTCGTAGTCCCCGCTCGATGGCGATTGGCAGTGCCTCGAGGATCTGCGGAACGACGTGCTCCGGCGTGACGAAGTTGATGTTGTGGCAACCCCTGCCTTGAAGTTCGAGCATCAGCTCCGCGAGCCCTTGCGCGTCGAGCTCCTCGCCATGGCCTTCCTGCGAGGTCTCCCAGTTCTGGCAAAAGACGCAGCGGAGATTGCAGAACGAGAAGAAGATCGTCCCGCTGCCTTGATGGCCACGCAGGCAATCCTCCTCCCCGAAGTGCGGGAAGTGCGCCGACACGCGTGCCTTGCGGCCGACCCTGCAGGCCATCCTCTTGTCTTCGAGCCGGTTCACCCCGCAATCGCGCGGGCAGATGCGACAGGCGCCGAGCGACCGGACGGCAGCTTCGGCGCGCTGGTGAAGCTCTCCTGATTCATACAGATCCAGATATGCAGGCCAGGCCATGCATGAATGGCTAACGGCGTCGTGGGCGCCGTCGAGCCTCGGCCGTCAGGCCCTTCGTTCGAACGGATTGTCGCCCAGCAATCCGGGCAGGAACCCGAGCGCGTCGCGGATCGCGTGGGAGACACGCTCGACCGAAATACCTGCGACACGGAACAGCCACACGTCGTGCTCGATCAGGCTCGGGGCGATGACCAGCTCGGCCCCGGGCCGGAGTGGAACACCTCGCACGCGTTCGCCCCAGGCCTCGGCGGCTGCGCGCAGGAGAGGACCAGCCAGCAACACGGTGGCAAACGCGTCGAAGCGGCCCATCCGCGCCGGGATCGGGCCCGCATCCGGATCGAGGAGCAGCCGTTCGTGGATCAGTTTGCGTTCGCGCCGGACGCGCAGGGTGGAATCGAGCCGGCCGAACGCCCAGCGCTCTCCGAAGGCGATGCGTCCGGCGGTGAGGACATCAACGAACACCAGCGAGGCGCCCGGGTGGAGTTCGATCTCGGTCGACTGCTCGAGCCGCGCACCGGCGAACAACGCGAGCGGGTCGGGCACCCAGGCGAACAGCGCGCCGTCATCAACACGGGCCCGCAGCACGTTCCGGCATCCGCGCGGCGAGCGATACACACGAGTCGGCCCCTGGGTGGAGAGGAACGCGCAGGCGTTGGCCTCGACCGCCACGGAGAGGTCCACCCGATCCCCGTCCACCATGCCGCCGCCCAGACTGCTCAGATACGCCCAGCTCCCGTGGCCATGATTGCGCGGCGTCAGGACGCGGAGGGGGCTCCGCGCGAACGCCTGGGACAGCACCGTGCGTCGCTCGCTTCGCTGAAACACCAGGGCGCCGGCCCCGGGCCCATGGAGAGAAGGCATGCAGGGTGAATAGCAGACGCACGTCGACGGTGACGCTCCGGTTCTCGCCGTCCGAGACGACGCGTTCGCCTGACGCAGTCGTGCGGGTGGGCGCAGACAAGGCCGACTCAGCGAGCCTTGCGCTTCCGTTCAGGCGCCTTGCGTAGGCCGACGACATGCAGTGCGGCGAGCGCGAAGGCCGCGCCGGGGCTGCGTTCCTCCCTGAATGGCAGCGGCAGGAGCGTGCTGGCGCGCGCGTACGGCATGCCAGGTGCGTCGAAGGGTGCGATGCCGGCTTTCGCCACGGGACGTCGCTGGTAGGCGAGAAAGGCCCGCCAGCCGGCGGCCTCCTCGGCCATGCTGTGCGCGTACTCGAGCGCGAGCTCGCGCGTCGGCTCTTTCTTGATCAGCTGAAACAATGGATCCTGCGCGGACGTGGGAGTGCCTTTGAGCCACCATTCCCTGCCGACCAATCCCAGTCGGTACTCCACCATCTTCGAGATGAGGGTCTGGGGCTCGACCCCAAGGGCAATCAGCGCTTGATCGATCAGGTGCGGGTAGTTCCAGACTTCGTCGGGGTTGGCAGCGAACGCCTGTTCGAGGACGTCCAGGTTCAGCAGCGACTGGCGAAGCGAGTCCACGACGGCGCGTGCGAACCTGCGCTGTTCGACGTGCCGTGCGGCATCCAGCACCTCGGGCTCGAGCAGCCGCCAGACGACGAGGTGCATGGTACCTGCCTTCAAGTAGGCCGTGAGCAGCTCCTGCTCCTTCTTCTGAGGGAGCGCCTTCGCGGAGCCACTCATCGCGGCGAGCTCCACGACCGTTTTCTGCAAAGCCCCGGCTTCGGGGGAGTCGAATCGCGCGGCCAGTCCAGAGGATTCACTCTTGCTGCGCAGGGTTCTGAGTGCCTCGCGCTGCGTGCGGACACCGCTGAAGTAACGCATCGTCGCACGGGCGATCTCCTCGGCCTGCCCGGCGAACCACGTGTTGGCGATGCGGTGGGCCCTTCGCAGCACCTTCGTCGTGTTGGCGAGGATCCGCTTCTGGAGTGCCCGGTTCTCCTTCTCGAAGGTCTCGAGCGCCCGCGCGCGGAAGCGCTCCGTCTCCCGGCTTCCCGACAGGTTGCGCAACGGGGCGCCCAGCAGGTCGGGTCCTGTTGGCCCCATGACCTTCGCCAACGCTTCCATCATGGAGGCGAGTTGTTGTCGCAGCCGCTTCGGGTGCTCCGAAAGGGTCAGGGCGACCAACGTGGTTCCGCCGCTCCCCGGGAACTTGACTGGAACCTCGACCTCGAAGGATCTGCCGTCGGTCTCGCCCCCGAGCCCGAGCCACTCGCGAACATGCTCCAACTGCGATGCGGTCAGGGAGGTGAGGCCGTTCTGAGGCGCTTTCTTTCGGGTCCTGCCCAGAAAGGCCTCGAGCACGTCATACCCATCGGGCGAGGCCAGGAGGTAGCGCTGGGACCGCCATCGTTTCAGTTGCCGGCCGTCCTCGAAGGGGCGCGCCGGACCCGACTCTTTGGACCAGCCCTCCTCCGCCACGTAATGGAGTTCTCGGACCTTCTCGCCATCTTCGAAGCAGACGATCCAGATCTGGTCGACGGTGGTTTGGATATCGAAGGAGACAACGGTCGCCTGAAGTCGACGGGACAGCTCCTCGGCTGCGACGTCGCCATCGGCCGGAACCTCGATCCAGCCACCCTCGCGGTACAGACTTTCCCGGAGCGTCCATGCGGCGGCATCGCCGGGATCGGGGTCGGCATCCATCAGGAAGAGCTTGCTGTCGGAACCCATGGTGGTGACTTGGCACAACCCGGTCGCATCCGTCACGACCGCCCGGAGAATACGTATCGGGGCGCCATGCCCGAACCCGCGCGAGTCCATCTTCCGTGCAGGTTCGTCCGCTCTGCGAGGACCGCCTCGCCGCTGCCGCGACGTTCCGGCGCGATGGTCACGCGCGCGTTCTAGCTAGCTGGCTGGCTCTGACGCGTCGCTCTGCTCCTCGACCAGCGTGTCCGGCGAAGCGAACCCGGTGAGCAGCTCCCCGGCGAGATAGGCGCGGTGCTTCCGGTCCCGGCGACGCAGCCAGTCGTTGAGCACCTCGCCGTTTTCGTCCTTGTGTCGGGCCCCGTCGAGCAGGTTCATCCTGGAGCGCTTCACCCCGTTGTCGCCGCGGTGGATGAACACCACCGTCCCGTTCGCAAGGACCTCCTCGACGATCCCGATGTGGGTGAGGCCGTCGTTGCGCCGCCCGTCGCGGTTGCGGTCGTACGTCTCGCTGAAGAAGACGAGATCGCCGGGCTTGGGATCCGCAATGCGCAGTGCGCCGAGCCGGTCCACCCGCCGCCACAGCGCGGTGGTCATGTTGTCCCCGCGCTTGCCTTCGCTGGGGGCCAGCGGCAGTCCGGCCTCGAGGTAGGCCAGACGGACCAGGCCGGAGCAGTCATCGGGAACCCTGCGGCTGACCTTTCGCAGCGAGCTCAGCCCGACCCACCGCGACACCTTGAGGAGGAGGCTGGTGCCCACGACGCCCTCGCCGGGCCACGCGATCCACTCGGAGGGGTGCGACGGAGGACCGTCGGGGAGCGGCTCCACCGGCAGCACCAGGGCGTCCGTCGACGCATCCGGCGTGAGGGCCGCATCGCCGCGAACGGTCGATCGCGAGGCAGTGCACCCCGCGAGCAGGATCAAGAGAACGGAGGAGAGAAGGCGAACCAGAGCAGGCGAACCCTAGCCGCACTCGGGCGGGCGGCCCACCCGTTTCCGGTCCGCTGGGGCAGCTTCCCGGTGCCGCCCGTTGGCCTGTGCCTGCCCCGTCTCCAGCTTGAATGGTCGAACAAAGCCAGGAGGAGGACGGATGAAGACAGGCAAGCTTTGGATCGGCGTGGGCGCGCTCGGCGCAGCGCTCGCGTGGGGCTGCGAACGCCCGCAACAGGAGGGGACGGGCGGCGGCGGTATCGCCGAGCAGGTGGGCCAGGCGGGGGAGAAGGCGGGCGAGAAGACGAAAGAGGCCTATGAGAAGGCGGAGAGCGCGGTCGAACGGGCGCAGAGCGAGCAGCAGCAGGCCGGGCAGGCGCAACAGGGGCAGCAGCCACAGCAGGAGGGTGGCGGCGCGATGGGCGGTGGCGGCGCTGAAGGTCAGCAGAAGCAGCTGCACGGCGAGCTGCAGCAGGCAGGGGGGGCTTCCATCGTGGTCGAAACCGACCAGCAGGGCACGATGACCCTGTACTTCGACCCTGACACCACCGTGGTCACCATCGACGGCCAGCAGGGCACGGTCGACCAGCTCCAGGAGGGCAGCGACATCCGCGCGTCCTACGCGATCGTGAACGAGCGCCCGACGGCCACTCAGATCCAGGCCTCGAGCGGGACCGGCCAGCAGCAACAGCAAAAGCAGCCGCAGAAACAGCGTCAGCAGTAAATGGCGCTTACAGCGGCCGGGGTCCGTCGCGCATTCGAACGCGGCGGGCCTCCGGACTCCGAGGTGACGACACTCCTTGCCGCACCGCGCGATAATGAGGGGCTAGACTTGTGAGGCCCCGTGCAGGACGTCACTCCCCCCGGCCCGATCTCCTTCGGGCAGTACAAGCTGATCCGCCGCATCGGCGCCGGCGGGATGGGTGAGGTCTTCCTCGCCCGGGACGAGGCCGCGCTTCCTCCGCGTGCCTGCGTGGTGAAGAAGGTCTTGCCCCACCTCGCCCAGAACCCCTCGTTCATTGGCCGGTTCCTCGACGAAGCCAAGGTGGTGGTGAACCTCTCGCACCCGAACATCGCGCGCGTCTACGCGATGGGGCAGGTCGACGGGCATTACTACCTGTCGATGGAGTACGTGCAGGGCAAGACGGTCTCCCGGTTCATGCACCGGCTGCGTCAGCGGAACCAGGAGCTCTCGGTCGGGCTCATCCTGCTCATGGGTGAGCGGATGTGTCAGGGCCTGGCCTACGCGCACGACGCGACCGATTCGCACCACAACCCTCTCCTGCTGGTGCATCGGGACCTCTCGCCGGCCAACGTCTGCGTGAGCTACCGGGGCGAGGTGAAGATCATCGACTTCGGCGCGGCCCAGTCGACCCTGAAGGAGGAGCAGACCGCGCCGCGCGTGGTCATCGGCAACCTGGCGTACATGGCGCCGGAGCAGGCGATGAAGCAGTTCGTGGACCGCCGCGCCGACGTCTACTCGGCGGGCGCCGTGCTGTGGGAGCTGCTGGCGTGGAAGCTCCTGCCGCAGAAGGGCGACCCCATCGAGCGCTGGCGCAAGGCGGCCTATCCCGAGTGGGAGCCGCCCTCGATGCATCGACCTTCGGTCCCCGCCGAGGTCGACCAGGCGGTCCTCAAGGCGCTCGCCAGGGAGGCCCGGGACAGGTACCCGGACGCGGCGGCGTTCGGTGCGGAGCTGCGCCGGCTGCGTGAACGGCTGGAGCCCGAGGCGGACGACAAGGCGCTGGCAGACCTGCTCCAGACGGTCTTCGCTCCGGAGAAGGCCACCGAGGACGCGACGCTCGCGGAGATCACCCGGTCCACCTCGCCCTTCGACGAGGACGAAACCACCACCGTCAAGGTCAGGCGCAACCTGGTGATCCCCCCCACCGCGCTCGCGTTCGAGCACTCCGCCATCTCCGCGCCGTCGGGCTTCCATCCCCTCGAGGAGAAGGACATGGATCCCGGTCCGCGCCGACCGCGGCGGCGCAGGAAGAGGCGGGACACGGTGTCGGAGGCGACGGTGGGCTTCGGGGTGTCCCTGGACCGGCCCAGGTTCGATCCGATGGAGGTCGAGGACGAGCCGCCGCCTCCCTACATGACGGAGGGCGCCTTCGCACCTCAGGCTACACTTCCCTCCTGGCTCCTGTATTCGGGTGCGTTCCTCGGCGCGCTCGGAGTGGGGTTCGCGGCAGTCTGGATCCTCGGCCGCTGATATCGTGATGGACCCGTGAGAGCGCTTCTCCTCACAGCTCTACTCTCTGGCGGCATCGCCGCCGCTGCACCCGAGCGGGTGGTGGTGCTCGTTCGCGCGCCCGAGCTCTCCGTTCCGCAGAAGGGCCGGCTGCTCGAGGCGGGCAGGTCCACGCTGGAGGCGCGCACGTCGTTCCAGGTGGAGAAGGTCGAACCCAGGCCGTCCGCGACGGGACCCGTTCAGCCGCCGTGTCGGACAGACGGGTGCCTGCTCGACGCCGCGCGCGCCACGAACGCGGAGCTGGCGCTGATCCTGGACGCGGGGCTGCCGGACCTGGTGTTCGAGCTCCGCGCGTCGTTCGTCGACGTCGGGACGGGGCAGGTGAGGACCCGGATGGTGCGCGGAGGCAGCCCGGACGTGCCGGAGGAGGCCGTCGATCTGCTGCTCGAAGCGGTCCTGCCCGCATGGGCCCGGAAGGGGCTCGCCTCCGTCCAGGTGACCGCGCCGGCCGATTCGGTGGTGAAGGTGGATGGGCGCAAGGTCGGGGTCGCTCCGCTGTCCGAACCGCTGACGCTGGCCGCGGGCGCGCATGAGATCGACGTGATGTTCGCTTCGGGTCAGGGCCTGCTGTGGAGCCGCAAGCTGGTCGAAGGCGAGCGCCTGCACCTGGAGGCGGTGCCCCATCCGGCATTCGAAGGGGTGAAGTCCACGCAGTCTACCGACAGCGTGCTCCGGCCCATCTCCTACGCGTTGTGGAGCGCGGGAGCGGTGGCGATCGCCACGTCGCTGGTCGTGGGAGGTCTGGTGCGCAGCACCGGGGACGACCTGGCAGGCTGCACCGACACCCGGCGCGACTGCCTCAAGCTCGACGCGGCGCAGGCGATCCACCGACGCGCGGATGCCAACGCACGCGCCGCCAACATCCTGCTCATCGGAGGCTCGGTGCTCTCCGTGTCGGGCGCAGGGTTGTTCGTGTTCGACCTCGTGGAAGGTGCCCCATGAACCTCCGCCAGCTCGTCGTGGCGTTCCTGCTCGCCGGAGCCGCTTCCTGCTCCGAGGCGCCGCAGCTCCTCGGGCCGTACCGCTGCAACGACGACCTGGGCTGTGGTGACACCGGGTTCGTCTGCGACGACGGCGTCTGCTGCAATCCCACCGGCGAGCCCCTGTGCCGGAGCTATGTCCTCGACGGCGGGACCTGCGCGAACGGAAACACGCCCACGCCGTACTACGCCGACTTCGATCGCGACGGGTTCGGCAACGAGAACGAGGTGCACTACTACTGCGCCCCGCCCATCGAGGATCACTTCATCGCCCAGGGCGGCGACTGCAACGACACGCCCAGCCCGTCAGGCCAGGACGTCCACCCCGGCGCGTTGACCCATCCCGGGGCGCATGAGCAGTGCGACTTCCAGGACAACGACTGCGACGGAGAGATCGACGAGGGTCTGGACGGAACCGCGTATTACCCGGATCTGGACGGGGACGGGCACGGCGCCGTGGGTTCCGAGCCGGTGAGCTTCTGCGCTGCCCCCGCGAACATGGCGCGCGACAACCGCGACTGCAACGACGGCGACAAGCTCCAGAGCCCGGACGCGATCGAGGTCTGCAACGCCAGGGACGACGACTGCGACGGCGCCGTCGACGAGGACACCGAAGCGGGCGCGAACTGTGAGGTGCCCGAGAAGATGGGCGTTTGCGCGAGGGGAAAGCTGCGCTGCTCGGGGGGCAGCCCCGTCTGCGTACAGACCGTCTTCCCGTCACTCGACGCCTGCGACGGCCTCGATAACAACTGCAATGGGCAGGCGGACGAGAAGCCGGACTGCGCGGGACCGGCCACGCTCACGTCTGGAGACGTGACCTTCGGGGCGAAGAGACTCTCCGGGCCGACCCTGGGCGGAATCACCTCGGCCTGCCTCAAGGACAAGCCGGGGACGACGAACGACATCAGCTTCGATGGAAGCGTCTGGTCGGGAACCGGCGCAGCCTCCCACATCGCCTGGGTCGAGCGGACCAGCGGGTACTGGGACTTGAGTCACCCGGATGCCCGGATGAAGTTGAAGCTGAGCTGGACGGTGACCAACGGGAACAACCCGGCGTGGGCAGGGAACTCCCAGCCGGTGATCCTCTTCTGCGGTCCTCGCGGCTACGTTCGCAGGGTCTACGACCCGAGCAAGCCGTACCTCATGGTGCAGGGCACCGGGTCGCTCGACCAGTGGATCCCCACGAACAAGGAGACCGATTGGGTCATCCCGGTCGGGACCAACCTGGACGTGCTGAAGCAGGTGGAGCGCATCGAGCTGCTCATCCAGCCCGAGTACAACAGCGGCGTTCTGCCCAGGTTCGACATCAACGTGCAGACGTGGGGCTTTCCATAGAGCACACCGCCGGCGCCGGGTCCTTCGGTCCCACCCTCTGGGTGATGACCGACCAGGGCAGGGCCGGAGGGTTGAACCCCTTCGGAAGCGATCGAAGCCAGCCGGTCTCGTTCCAGGCCTCCACCTTGTGGATCAACACGGCCAGGGGTGCGCACGAGGCCCCATCCAGCGCCCGCTCGGCGTCCAGGAGCAGGTCGGCTGGATCCGGGGTGGCGTGGAACAGGCCTGGTTGCAGCGGGCCACCAGCAGCGAGCGGGCCAGGCGGTGGCGGACCCCCTCGGCAGACTCGCCCCACAGCAGTCGCAGCGCGTCCTCCGCGGTCTTCACCTGCCAGTGCCCGAAGCGCAGGGGGCCGCCCGACAGGCAGGCTTCGAGCGCGGCGGGACGGTACATGTACCAGCCGGCCTTCCGGGTCACCTCGGCCGAGCAGATGGGGGACGCGTCGGCCTCACCGGCGTTCGCACCCGAGGCCAGGACCAGGGCCGCGCAGGCCGACACCCGCACCAGCGTCATGCGTTCCAGGGGGCACCTCCCGAACTGACGCCCCCAGAGGTGGTGGTCGCATGGGCCGAAGGCAAGGTGCCCCTGCGCACGGCACCCACACGCTCGACAGAAACCTCGTTGCGTCGGCCAGTTTGCGATGTTAAGCCGCGCGCGCCCGACGGGGCGTTGCGCTCCGGGAGGTCCGCATGGAGCAGGGGCCCGACAAGAAGCAGAAGGCCCCCGAACTGGGGAAGGAAGCCCGGGCTCTTCAGGCGGCCGTACCGTACATCGGTGCGGTGTGGAAACTGGTGGGTGGGGCGGTATTCGGGGTGGTGGTAGGCGGGTGGCTCGACAAGAGGTTCGGGACCACCCCGTGGGTGATGGTGGCGTTGTCGGCGTTGGGCATCTCGGTGGGCTTCTACGGCTTCATCCGGGATGTGACGCGGCTCGGGAAGAAGAGGTCGTGACGGACAAGCTGAAGACGTTGCTCCACTACGGGGCGATCAGTCTGGGGCTCTCCGTCGGGGCCGTTCTCCTGGCGGCGTTGTGGCCGGCCCCTCCGGGGGTGCGGCTGACGGCGGTGGCGGGGGTGGTGGCGAGCGCGGTGACGGGGTTCATCTCCCTGGCCTTGAAGAGTCGGGCCCGGACGGTGAACGAGGGCCTGCTGGCGCTGGTGGTGATGTTCGGGATGAGGGCGATGGTCGCAGGGGTCGGGGTCACGTTGGCGATGCGGGGCAGTGGCGGTGCCATCCCCTTCGTCGCCGGGTTTTTCGGGAGCTACTTCCCGCTGCAGTGGGTGGAAATTCGATACCTCGTGGTCGCGCTGAAGGGCGAGCGGGGTGAAACGTGATGCAGGAGACGGGGCGAATGATGGCGTCGGGCAACAAGAGCTTCGGTCGCGCAGTGCTCCTGGGTGCGGTGCTGGCGGCGACGACGGTGTTCGCCCAGCCCCCCGAGCAGGGTACGGTCGAGCAGCACGCGCCGGGTGAAGAGGTCGAGAACCAGGACGTCGCCGGGTTCATCTTCCACCACGTCTCGGACGCCAACTCCTATGAGTTCGAGCTCCCGCTGAACGCCGGTCACAACCCGACCGTGGCGTTCCCGACCATCATGATTCCGGTTCGCGCTGGCGCGCAGTGCGGCCCCCTGTTCACCGGGTTCCACTGGGTGGAAGAGGGCGCCGGCCACGGCGAGGAGCACCGGCCGGGCTGGTCCGACGGGTGCCTGGACCTCTCGCCCACCAAGCACGTGATGATGATGTTCATCGGTTCGGCGCTGCTCCTCCTCACGTTCCTGCTGGGCTCGCACCGGAACAAGTCGCAGCTCGTGCCGAAGGGCCGCCTGGCGAACTTCCTGGAGATGCTCGTCCTCTTCGTGCGGAACGAGATCGCCATCAAGAACATCGGCCCCGAAGAGGGCCCGCGGTACACGCCTTATCTGCTGTCCGCGTTCTTCTTCATCCTCTTCCTCAACCTGCTCGGCCTGGTGCCCTGGATGGCCACCGCCACCGGCAACCTCGGCGTGACCGCGGCGCTGGCGCTGTTAACCTTCGTCATCACCCAGATTGCCAGCATCCGCGCCGCCGGCGTTGGCGGCTACCTTGCGCACCTGACCGGCGGAGTGCCCTGGCCCCTCTGGCCGATCATGATCCCGGTGGAGATCCTGGGCCTGTTCACCAAGCCCTTCGCCCTCACCATCCGACTCTTCGCCAACATGCTGGCGGGGCACGTCATCATCTTCTTCCTGCTCAGCCTGATCTTCATCATGGGCAGCGTGGCGTGGGGCTTCGTCTCGGTCCCGTTCGCCTTCGCCATCTACCTCCTGGAGATCTTCGTCGCCTTCGTGCAGGCCTACATCTTCACCATGCTCTCCGCGCTGTTCATCGGCATGGGCGTGGCGATGGGCCACCACGGTCACGACGAGCACCACGAGGAGGCCCACGGCGCCGGCCACGCGAAGGACCATGGCGCAGGCCACGCGGTCGGCGGGTAGCAACGGTTGAGGGGCCTCGGCCCCGCAGAGGACCCGGCGGTCATGGGACCGACGGAGGTAGTCCAGATGGGAAGTACGACCCCCCCGAGAAGTGGGTCCCATGCCGGCCTCCTGGCCGGTCAGAAAAGGTAGACGTCATGCAGCTCGCTCTCGCGTTCCTCGCCGCCGGTATCGGCGCGGGTCTTGCCATCATCGGTGCCTCCTACGGCATCGGCCGCCTCGCCGCCGCCGCCATGGAGGGCTCCGCCCGTCAGCCGTCCGCAGCCGGCGACATCCGTACCTCGATGATCATCGCCGCGGCGCTCATCGAAGGCGCCACCCTCTTCGCGCTCGTTATCTGCATCATCCTCGCGAACAAGGTGTAGTCGTACCGGCGGGCCGGGCTCGGAGGAATCCGGGTCCGGCGTGCCTGGCATCAACCCTTCACAAACCCCCTCGGTCCCCATGAACCTCATCGTCCTTGCCGCCAGCTTCACCGAGATCCGGCCGGCCCTCATCTTCTGGACGCTCGTGACCTTCGCCTTCGTGGCGCTTGTGCTCCGGTGGAAGGCATGGGGCCCCATCCTCTCCCTCGTCGACGAGCGCGAGAAGCAGATCCAGAACGCCGTCGACTCCGCCAAGCGCGAGCGCGCCGAAGCCGAGCGCCTCCTTGCGGAGCAGAAGAACGCTGCCGCCGAGGCCCGCCGCGAGTCCGCCGAGATGATGCGCAAGGCGCAGGCGGACATGGAGAAGTACCGCGAGGAGCTGAAGTCGACCGCGGCGAAGGAGGCCGCCGACCTCAAGGTCCAGGCGGGCCGCGAGATCAATGACCAGAAGGCCAAGGCCATCGCCGAGGTGAGGTCGGTGGCTGCGACGCTGGCCATCGAAGTCGCCGAGAAGCTCCTCAACGAGCGCCTCGACGAGAGCAAGCACCGCGCCCTGGCGGAGCAGTACATCGAACAGCTCTCGAAGAGCCCCTCGTCGACCACGCCGCGCGCGTAGCGTCGGAATCCAGCTTCAGGCAGTGCGAATCGGCCGCGCGGAGGATCCCAGGATCCCGCGCGGCCGAGGTCGTTGCGGGCGGCTTGCAGCGGCGGGGCGTCAGCGCGCGAACGGCCCGACGTACATCAAGAGCAGGTTGGCTGCGACCACCACCGCGAACGCGACCGCCCACGCTGTTGGAACCAGGGTGAAGGACGCCAGGACGCCGCCTCCGAGCACCAGCAACTTCACCCCGAGCCGCGCCAGTGGCCCCTGGTAGACGGCCCTGGGGGCCGCGAAGAGTGCCCACAGCGCAATGGCCAGCGCCGGGGTTCCCAGCCCGAGGAGCACCTTGCGCAGCATGCCCGTCCCCGTCTGGAAGCCCCAGGCGCACAGGGTGACGAGCGCGGCCAACTCCACGAAGAAGGCGACGACATCGTTGAAGTTGATGCCGCCTGGCATGCCGCTGCTCGCCATGTGGGTTTCCCCCCTGGGACAGTCACAGCGTGCGGCGCCGGCGTCGACGTGCGCTGAGCCCCAGGAGCCCGAGCGCGAGCAGGGTCCACTGCGCTGCGCCACTCACCCCATTCGCGGCACAGCCACAGCTCGCGCCCTTTCCGGGCTGGGCCTGCGCCTGCCCACCCCGGTCGATCGTCAGGGCGGCACCTCCGCTGCCCAGGTCTGCCGACTTCGGTGCTCCGGCGTCAGGCGGAGGGTCGAAGCACCACACGCCGCCGTCGAGGTGCAGTTCGGTGCGGCGTGGCCAGAGCTCACGCGGGATGCAGTAGCCACCGTCTGCGCCGTCGCCCGTGCCGGCATCGACGGGAGGCTGACC
>JBAWAM010000971.1:0-1854 GCA_049589315.1 Myxococcaceae bacterium | reverse complement strand
GCCCTGGCGCAGCGACCGCTCACCGTCCTCCCGCAGGCGCCGCGGGGCGAAGCGCCCGCTTCCGCAACCGAGGAGCGTGTCGCCCGAGAGTTCTGCCAGATCCTCGGCGTCTCCGAGGTCGGACGCGACAGCCACTTCTTCGAGCTCGGCGGACACTCGCTCACCGCCGCCCAGCTCGCCGCGCGGCTTGGGCGGGACTTCGAGGTACAGCTCTCGGTGGCGACCGTCTTCGCCCACCCGACCGTCGCCTCATTGGCGCGCGCTGTGGAGAGCGCGCGCCCGGAGCGGATGCTCGCCCGTCCGACGCGGCGGCCCGATCGCGCGCCCCTCGCTCCCTCCGCAGCGCAGGAGCGCATGTGGTTCCTGCACCAGCTCCACCCGGATTCAGTGGCCTACCACGAACCCGTTGCGGTCGAGATCGCCGGGGAGGTGGATGCCGACGCGCTGGATGCAGCGCTCACCTGGCTGGTCGAGCGACATCCCGCATTGCGGTCGGCGTTTCCGGCCATTCACGGTCAACCGACGACCGTCGCCCTCGACCCGCCTGCTCAGGTCCTCACGGTGGAAGACCTCCCCGCCGGACCCGCTGCGCGTCCCGTGCTGGAGCGCCGCATCCACGAAGAGAGCACCCGGCCCTTCGATCTCGAGCGGGGGCCGCTCTTCCGCTTCGCCCTCTTCAAAGGTGATGCCGGCGGGACGGTGTTCCTCTCGGTCATCCACCACATCGTGATCGACGGGTGGTCGCTCAACGTGCTGTGGCGTGAGCTCGACCATGCCTATTCGGCACTCTGCGCGGGGCGAAGGCCGGAGCTCTCTTCGCCTCAGCTCGACTGCTTCGACGTCGTCGGATGGCAACAGTCGGCAGACACTTCGGCACGCCACGATGAGCAGCTCGAGTACTGGAAGTCCCGGTTGGACGGTGCGCCGAACCGTCTGGAGCTCCCCACGGACTTCGCGCGTCCAGCGGTGCTCACCGCACGGGGGCGTCGCACCGCGCGGTTGTCGCTGACGCCCACGACGCACGAGGCGCTCACTGCGTTCACCCAGGCGCATCGGGTGACCCCGTTCATGGCGCTGTACGGCGCGTTTGCGGTCCTCCTGCAGCGCTCCACACGGCAACGCGACCTGTGCATCGGCATCCCCGCCGCCTGTCGTACGACGCCGGAGCTGGAGGACGTCGTCGGGTTGTTCGTCAACACGTGCGCCCTGCGGACCCGTGTGAGCCCCGACCAGACCTTTGTCGAGCTCGTGCAGGACGTGCGCGCAGCCGTCCTCGATGGGTGGTCGCACCAGGAGGTCCCCTTCGACCGGGTCGTCGATGCGCTCCGGATCCCCCGCACGCTCGATCGCGCACCGCTCGTCCAGGTGATGTTCACGCTGTACCAGGAGGAGCACTCACTTGCGGCCGCACTGAGGCCGGCAGGTGCCCGCTCGTATCCGGTCGAGCGCTACGGCTCGAAGTTCGACCTCACACTCCATGCCTTCGAGACCAGCAAGGGCTTCGAGCTGGAGATCGAATTCAACTCCGACCTCTTCGAGCCGGCTTCGGCTGAACGGGTGCTGCTGCAGTACGTGCAACTTCTCGAGGAAGCGATCCGCACTCCCACCCAGGCCCTGGAGCGGCTTCCGCTTCTCTCGGACGCTGAGCGCGCGCGGGTGGTGGAGGCCTTCAACGACACGGACCGCCCGTTCGAGGTCGAGGCCACCCTGCCCTCGCTCTTCGAAGCGCAGGTCGCGCGTACCCCGGACGCCGTCGCCGTCGTCGCCCCCGACGCCACCCTCACCTTCCGTGAGCTCGACGAGAAGTCCTCGCGACTCGCCCGTCACCTCGCCGCGCTCGGCGCGGGTCCAGAG
>JBAWAM010000970.1:0-8750 GCA_049589315.1 Myxococcaceae bacterium | reverse complement strand
CCTCGCGTCGCTCCCGCTTGCGCTCGCCGCGCTCGGGCCTCTCGCCGCGCTTGCGCTCGCCGCGCTCCGGCCTCTCGCGCCGCATCTCCTCACGGACCGGCCGCGCCTCCTTCGCCTCCTCCTCGCCCTCCTTCACCTTCTCCATCCGGTGCCGGGAGAAGAAGAACTTGAGCAGGTAGGCGATCAGATCCTCCGAATCCGGGCGCTGCTTGAGCTGCGCCGCCAGACCGAAGAAGCCCTCATAGACCGCGCCCGCGGCCGCCTCGTGGATGACGCGCACGTGGCGCTCCGTCCACATGCGGGTGGCCTCCTCTGGCGACGGCATCTGGCGCCTCTCGAACTTCACGCCGTACTTCTTCTCCAGCGAGGTGAGCGTCGCCAGCTCGCGGCCCGAGGTGAGGTTGATCGCGGTGCCCTTCTTGCCGATGCGGCCGGTGCGGCCGACGCGGTGCAGGTAGACCGCCGGATCCTCGGGCAGCGAGTAGTTGATGACGTAGTTCAGGTGGGAGATGTCGATGCCGCGGGCGGCGATGTCGGTGGCCACCATGAAGGCGACCTCGCCGCGCTTCACCTTGCCCATCACGCGCTCCCGCTCTTTCTGGGGGAGATCGCCGTTGAGCAGCTCCGCGTCGAAGCCGTTGCGGTTGAGGACGGCGGTCACCAGGGCGGTGTCGTCGCGGGTGTTGCAGAAGATGATGGCGTTGTCCGGCTGCTCCATCTCCAGCACGTAGATGAGGTTGCGCGGCTTGGGATACGCGTCGCTGATCTCGTAGCGGAGGTGCTTGATGTGCTCGACCGTGAAGACGTCCCCGGACATGAGGATGGTCTCGGCGTCGCGGGTGTAGCGGGCGATGAGCCGCTCGATGTCCTGCGGCACCGTGGCCGAGAAGAGGAGCACCTGCCGGTTCTGGGGCAGGCAGTCGAGGATCCGGGTGACCTCCTCGTAGAAGCCCTGGTTCAGCATCTCGTCCGCTTCGTCGAGCACGACGTGATCGCAGGACTCCAGCTTGAGGTTCCCGCGGCGGATGTGGTCGTAGACCCGGCCAGGGGTGCCGACGACGATGGCCGCGCCTTCCGTCAGCGCGTCCTCCTGGTCCTTCATCGACGTGCCGCCGTAGATGGCCGCGATGCGGACGTCCCGGTGCTTCGCCAGGACCTCCAGCTCTTCTGCGACCTGGAGCGCCAGCTCGCGGGTGGGGCACATCACCAGTGCACGCACTCCGCGCGTTCCCTGGGGCAGCTTCTGGAGAATGGGCAGTCCGAACGCCGCGGTCTTGCCGGTTCCGGTCTTGGAGCGGACGATGAGGTCCTTGCCATCCACGACTGGCTGGAACGCGCGCGCCTGGACAGGGGTGGGGCTCTTCCAGCCGTGCTCGGCGACGGCGAGGCGGAGTTCGGGAGCCATGTTGAGATCGTCAAAGCCGACGTCGGCCACGTACTCGGCAGGCCGGCTGCTCTCTCCCGGCTCGCTTTCCGTCGACCCCTCGGTGGGTTGATATGTGTCAGTCATCACTCATGGGGCATAGCCTCCCGGTGATCAGGTAGCAACAACTCCTCGCCCGGCTGCTATAGGAGATCGACTTCGAACATGGCGGGACGCAAGAAGAAAGCTGTCGAGGGCCAGCTCGCTCACGCCGAGCCGCCGGTTGAGGAGTCCCACTCCGAGGCGGAGGTGGACACGTCCGAGCTGGAGCCGGACGCCTCCGAGCTCGAGGAGGTGGAAGGAGAGATCGTCGAGGAGATCGCTCCTGCCCTGCCTCGCGCGCTGGTGCCGGTGAGGGACCGGCAGCTCACGCGCCTGGACCCCCTCCAGGCCTACATGGCCGAGGTGACCCGGCATCCGCTCCTCAGCCGCGAGGAGGAGCATGCGCTCGCCGTGCGCTACCGTGACTCGGGGGACGTGAAAGCGGCCTACAAGCTGGTCGCCTCGAACCTCCGGCTCGTCGTGAAGCTGGCGCACGAGTACCACCGCAATCCCATCTCCCTGCTCGATTTGATCCAGGAGGGGAACATCGGGCTGATGCAGGCGGTGAAGAAGTACGACCCGCACCGCGGCGTGAAGCTCTCCAGCTACGCCGCGTGGTGGATTCGCGCGTACATCCTCCGCTACATCATGGACAACTGGAAGATGGTGAAGCTGGGGACCACCGAGGCCCAGCGGAAGCTCTTCTTCAAGTTGCGCCAGGAGCAGGACCGCCTCGCCAACCAGGGCTTCGAGGTCACGCCGAAGCTGCTGGCGGAACGGCTCAACGTCACCGAGCAGGACGTGGTGGAGATGGACCAGCGCCTCGGCCAGGACGAGGTGTCCCTGGACGCGCCGTTGACGGAGGATTCCTCCGCCACCCGCATCGATCGGCTCCTTCCCTCCGGGGCCGTGCCGCAGGACGAACGCCTCGCCAACGAGGAGATCAAGGGACTCTTCCGCGAACGGCTGTCAGAGTTCGCGAAGACGTTGAAGGACAAGGAGCTCTACATCTTCGAGAAGCGGCTGATGTCCGACGAGCCGATGACCCTTCAGGAGATCGGCGACCAATACGGGGTCAGCCGCGAGCGCGCGCGGCAGATCGAGGCGGGCCTGATCAAGAAGATCCAGGCGTACATGCGCGAGAAGATCCCCGACTTCGACCTGGTCGCCGCGCCGAAGGACTGACGAATGTCCGTGGTCGTCCTCACCGCTTCTGGGGGAGCACGGTCGTCACCCGCTCGACGAAGTCCTTGTAGCCCGCCATGTAGTCCTGGAGGAACTTGGCGATGTTCGCGTCGACGACCTCTCCGTCGTCCTTGAACACGTCGGTCTTGAAGGTGATGTAGGCCTCGATCTCGTTGAAGAGCGGGGAGTTGCAGAAGGCCAGCACCGACCGGAGGCTCTGTTGGCCGACCGCGGTGCCAATGTTCCCGGGGGACGCCCCGATGATTCCGGACGGCTTATGGGTGAAGGAGTTGGTTCCCCACGGGCGGCTCGCCCAGTCGATCGCGTTCTTGAGCGGCCCCGGGATGGAGCGGTTGTACTCGGGGCTCACGAACAGGACGGCATCGACCGCGGCGAGCGCATCCTTCAGCTTGCGTCCCTCGGGTGGGTAGTCCGGGTCGTAGTCGTAGTTGTAGAGCGGGAGGTCCTTGATCGGAATCTCGGTGAACTCGAGATCCGGCGGCGCCAACCGGATCAGCGCCTTGGACAGCGTGCGATTGATGGACTTCTTCGAGAGACTTCCTACGAAGTAGCCGACCTTGAACCGTGCCATGAACCGTCCTCCGTGGAGCCCCCCTGGGCCCCTCCGGGTGAGGTTGTGCACGCCACTCCGGAACGGGAATACGGCCTGAGGGGAGGGCCCTCCGGGCTGCGAATACAAGAGCGGGCCCGAACGTGCCCGGACGTCACCGGTCACGCGCGAGCCCGCCTTGCCGACACCGTTCTGTTTTCAGAACAGGTTTTCGACCGAGAGGTACCGCTCGCCGGTGTCGTAGCAGAACGTCAGCACGCGGCTTCCGTCCGGGATCTCCGGCAGCTTCCGCTGCACCGCCGCGAGCGCGGCTCCGGAGGAGATGCCGATGAACAGTCCCTCTTCGCGTGCGGCCCGGCGGGCGAAGTCGAAGGCCTCCTCCTCGGGGACGGCCACCACGCCGTCGAGGATGTCGGTGTGCAGGTTCTTCGGGATGAAGCCGGCGCCCAGGCCCTGGATCGGGTGCGGACCGGGATTGCCACCGCCGATCACCGGCGACTTCGCCGGCTCGACCGCGATCACCTTCAGCTTCGGGAACTTCGGCTTGAGCACCTCACCGCAGGCGGTGATGTGTCCGCCCGTGCCGACGCCGGTGATCAGGAAGTCCAGGCCTTCGGGGAAGTCCTCGAGGATCTCCTTCGCCGTGGTGCGGCGGTGGATCTCCACGTTCGACTCGTTCTCGAACTGCTGCGGCATCCACGAGCCGGGGATCTCCTTGAGCATCTGCTGCGCGCGCGCGATCGCGCCCTTCATGCCTTCCGAGCGCGGCGTGAGCTCGAGCTTCGCGCCGTACGCGGCGATCAGCCGCCGGCGCTCGAGGCTCATCGATTCGGGCATCACCATGATGGCGGGATATCCCTTGACCGCGGCGACCAGCGCCAGTCCCACGCCGGTGTTGCCGCTGGTCGGCTCGATGATCGTGCCGCCCGGCTTCAGCTTCCCGCTGCGCTCCGCGTCCTCGATCATCGCCAGGCCGATTCGGTCCTTGATGCTCCCGCCCGGGTTCGTCTTCTCCAGCTTCATCCAGACCTCGACGCGGTCGCCGAAGAGGCGGCGGAGGCGGACATGCGGGGTGCGGCCAATTGTTCCGAGGACGTTGTCAAATTTCATGTGCTTGACTCCGATCAAAAAAGAACTGGCCTGCTCGTTAACACCGGACACATTGCTTCGCCGCTGGATCCGATCCCCCGCGTTGAGATCTCTCCAGTTCAATCTCAACTGATGGTTGCTGTCAGGTTCGGTGACCATTGGCTCGGCGACGCGCGTTGGAACCGCGTCGATCCGGGCTGGGCCTACAGGGGCTGGATGCTCAGGTTGTCGAACGTGAGGTTGGACTCCCAGCTCGAGAAGCCGAAGCGGTCATGCCCTTCGCCTTCGAGGGGAATCGGGTCGTCGAACTCCATGAAGAGCTGGCCGTCGATGAACCAACGGAGCATCGAGCCGCGGCGCTCGATGCGCCAACGGTACGAGCGGCCGATCTGGACGGGGTAGGGGTTCGCTTCGACCCTCATACGCGTGTCATCCCGGAACACGCCGGTCTCAACCAGCCCTGCATTGCTCAGCCCGCGCTTCTTTGCGCGCTCCTGCAGCGCCGGGAGCGGCGTTCCGTGCTCGTCCAGGCGGGCGATGATCGACAGGCGGTTGTTCCATCCTCCGTGGATCAGCACGTAGCCGGAGGCGTGGTTCAGCCCGTCGCCGAAGATCTCGACCTTGATGTCGCCTTCAGGAGAGTCCGAGCGCACGTCGAATTCGACGGCCACATCGCGGGGGAGCTTCGCCTGCAGCCAGAGCGGGTTGTTCTTCACGCCGGGCGAGAAGAGCTGGCCGTTGATGACGCGCCAGTGGCCGCCGGTGGTCCAGTAGTGCCGGGTCAGAGCGGTCCCGTCCGCGAAGTCGTCCGTGAACGGGATGCTCGCGGTCACCGGCTGCTCGCCTCGCAGGGCGCGGGCAATGAGCGGGACCTGGAACGCGAGCACCACGGCGGCAAGGACGATCCACCCGGTCCGGCCGAGGCCGGTGGGCTTCTGCCAGCTCACCGTACCGGTGTCATTCGACGCGGGCGCGACCTCCGGCTCCGGTACGGAAGTCACCGGAGTGGGGGCGATCTGCGCGGGATTGTCCTGTCGCTGCGGCTGTCCCATGGTGTGCGAGGGTGCGCACTATAACGAAGCCTCCCCCGACGTCGACTGCTGACGCAGGGATCGCACGCCGGGTCGCCCGGTCTACTCGTCATCAGAGGGCAAGGTAGACCAGCGTTTCTCGAGCGCGCGCTGCTCCGTGAGCTTCCGCTTCGACTTCGCACTCTCGATCCGGAGGCGCTCCGCCTCTTCGGGCGAGGGCCGGACGAAAATCTGGTAGACGGCGCCGGCGAAGGCGAACAGGGCCGCGGCCAGGAGCACGCCCCAGGGTTGGCTGGCGACCGCCGCGACGACACCCCCGACCGTGTGGAGCGCCGCGAGCATCCCGAGCACGAGCAACCAGGCGCCGACGAGCGACGCCAGCACGGCGCCGATGATCCGGGCGAACACCGCAGCCATGGTGCCCACCGCGAGGAGGCCCGGGGCGAAGCCCAACATCCAGTCGTTCGGGCCGGCGAGGTTGCCCGCGATGTATCCGGCGGGCAGTCCAAAGCCGAAGAACACGGCGGCCGGAGGGAACGCGACCCCCAGGGCCCCCAGCAGGACTGCGCCGCTGATGGACAGCACGTGAGGTGCGAGCGGCACTCCGAAGCGCTGGGC
The DNA here is from genome assembly GCA_049589315.1 of Myxococcaceae bacterium. GTDB lineage: Bacteria > Myxococcota > Myxococcia > Myxococcales > Myxococcaceae > JBAWAM01. The sequence goes on along the minus strand of JBAWAM010000970.1, from coordinate 2,791 downwards.
GATCAACGGCACCCAGAGGAATCCCACGAATGCGACGGTCGGGCCGGCCACGAAGCGGAAGTTCCGACCGCTCCCGAAGAGGAGGAAGGTGATGCCGACGGCCACGCACACGAGCCCCACCCAGGTGGGCATCATCCGATAGACGGACACCCACGCGGCCGGGTCGAACGTTCGATACGCGGTGAGGACCTGGGCGATGTCCACGGCGCGGGGCTCCGGTCAGACCCGGGTCCTGGCGATCAGCACCAGCATCGTCGCCAGGAAGGCCACCACGACGGCAATGAGGAAGGCGAGGCGGGGGATCTGGGTACGTGCGAGGAGCTCCCTCGCCTGAGCCGCGTCCGCCTCGGTCGGAGGGCTGGCGAGGATCTTCTTCGCTTCCCTCCGGGCCAACACGGTGTCACCGCTCTCGAAGTGCCGCCACGCCCCCTGCATGGCCGGGGAGTTCTTTTCGACGGGAGGAGTCTGACGCTGTCGGGCTTTGCCCATGCCGTTGTCTATATCGGGGAATGTGAGGGGCCGTCGACGGTATATAGGTCCGCCCATGGCTCCCCGACCCCTATCGCGCCGGGCTCTGCTCGCCGGCCTTGCGACCGTGCCGCTCCTGCCCGGCGCCGCGCGCGCTTTCGGCGACAGCTCCCGGTTCATCCCCGCGGTGGCCCGTCACGGCGGCCGCTGGGATGCGCGGCTGTCGGGACTGCGCCGACTCGCGTACGAGCTTCAGCGTCGGACCTCGGTCGAGGTGGTTCCGGACGCGCGCCCTTTCCCGCTCTCCAGCCGGAAGATCTTCGAGTACCCGTTCCTTTACCTCGGCGGCGAAGGCGAGCTGCCCCCGCTCTCCGAGGCCGAGGTGGAGAACCTCCGCCGCTATCTCACCTTCGGCGGGTTCGTCTTTGCCGACAGCAACGATGGACAGGAACGCGGTCCGTTCGATCAGAGCGTCCGCCGCGAGCTGGCCCGGGTGCTGCCGCAGGAGAAGCTGACCCCGGTCCCCCAGGAGCACGTGCTCTACAAGAGCTTCTACCTGCTCGACGTGCCGGCAGGACGGGTCCTCGCACGCCCCCAGCTGGAGTCGATCCAGTTGGGGCGCAGGTCCGCGGTCATCTATTCGCAGAACGACGTCGCGGGCGCCTGGACGCGCGACGAGACGGGAACCTGGCAGTACGAGGTGGTGCCGGGCGGAGAGCACCAGCGCGAAATGGCGTTCCGCCTCGGCATCAATCTGTGCATGTACGCGCTCTGTCTCGACTACAAGGACGACGCGGTGCACCTCCCGCTGATCATGAACCGTCGCCGGTGACCTGGGCCGCCGCTTGAATCCGACCACCTACAACGCCTGGAAACTGGTGAGCCTGTCGCCCCTGCCTGTGTGGGCGCTCGTCCTGCTCGGGATGGCGCTCGTCGCGGGCGTGGTGCTCGCCGGGATGGGACTCCGACGCGAGCCGTCGCCTGGGCGGAAGATCGCGCTGTGGTCGCTGCGCATCCTCGCAGGCCTCGCCGCGCTGTTCTTCCTGCTCGAGCCGGGCATCCGGAACATGCAGGTGGCGCAGACGAAGAACCGCGTCGCCGTGCTGGTGGACCGCTCGGCCTCCATGAACTTCCCGGTCGACGAAGGCGGCCGGACCCGGTCGGAAGTCGTCGCCGAATACCTGGAGTCCATCTCGCCGGAGCTCGAGGGACTCGAGGACCGGTTCGTGTTCGAGGTCTACGGGTTCGATCCCGAGCTGGCACCGATCTCGTCGGAGAAGCTGAGGTCGGAGCCGGCGAGCGCTGGGCGGACGGATCTGCTCACCGCGCTCCGGTCGGCGAAGGCGGGTGAGCAGGGGAGCTCGCGCAAGCTGTCGGGCATTCTCTTGTTCTCGGACGGCGCGGACAACGCGGAGCTCGCGTCGGGCGTCGCGGGCGCGGCGAAGTCGATGCTGGCGGATTTCCAGGTGCCGGTCTCCACCTTCGTCGTCGGCTCGGATGGGCTGAAGGATCTCGCGGTGGAGCGGGTGAAGGTGGACGACTTCGCCTTCGTCCGGAACTCGATCACGGTCGAGGTGGAGGTCCGCGGCCGCGGGTTCGCCGGGCAGAACGTGCCGGTGGTGCTCAGCCGGGAGAACCAGACCATCGCCAGCAAGTCGGTGGCGATCGAATCCAACGACGACGTGAAGACGGTCGCGTTCACCTTCACTCCGGACCAGACCGGCCGCTTCGTCTACAGCGTGAACGTGCCCGTCTATCCGGGCGAGGCGGTGAAGGAGAACAACACCCGCTCGTTCGTGCTGAAGGTGATCCGCGACCGCGTCCGCGTGCTGCTGGTGGTCGGCCGGCCATCCTGGGACGAGCGGTTCCTGCGCGGGCTGCTCAAGCAGGATCCCAACGTCGACCTCGTCAGCTTCTACATCCTGAGGACCTCGAACGAGGACACCAACGTCCTCGACGCGAACCGGGAGCTGTCGCTGATCCCCTTCCCGGTGGAGGAGATCTTCGACCAGAAGCTGCACACCTTCGACGTCGTGATCTTCCAGAACTTCGGCTACGTCGACCGGAACATCCCGATCGAGCAGTACGAACGGAACCTGGAGGAGTACGTCCGCGAGGGCGGCGCCTTCGCGATGCTCGGCGGAGATCTGGCGTTCGGGAACGGGCGGGACATCTTCCCCCAGCTGATGAAGGCCATGCCGGTGGAGGCCAGCGGGACGCCGCCGGACGAGGCGCCGTTCCAGGCAAGGCTCACCCCGGAGGGCGCGCGGCATCCGGTCACCGCGATCGCGTCCGCGTGCTGCTGGTGGTCGGCCGGCCATCC
>JBAWAM010000969.1:0-4212 GCA_049589315.1 Myxococcaceae bacterium | reverse complement strand
CGGCTGCCCTGCATCGCGGGAGCGGAGCATCGCCGTCTGCAGCTCCGCGAACAGGTCGCCGCCCTCCCCCGCCGTCCCGAGCGCCGCGCGGGCGCCGAACTTGCCTGCGGGCGCGTAGCCGACCGTGGCGTTCATGTTGGCGCGGGGCAGATGGACGATCCACGCGCCGGAGCTGATCACCTGCGACAGCTCCGGCCAGGACAGATGGACGGCGTGCGCCACCAGCGTGCTCGGAGTCAGCAGCTCGTGCTGCTGCAGCCGGGAGAGCGGCACCTCACCGTAGCGCTCGACGGAGAGCCGTTCGTCGATGGGGTCCTCGGCGAGCGAGAGCTGGAGCCCCACCCCCGTGGCCAGCATCGCCTCGCGCAGTCCCTCCAGGGCGTCGCGGGAGAGGGTGAAGCTGGCATGCGCGCCGATGAGCCCGCGGAACCGACCCCGCGCCTTCTTCGCGAAGGAGACGTTCTCCGCGAGGCCCTCCTCGCGCGACACCGCGCCATGACGATCGCTGACCTCGTAGGACACGCCCGCGCGCAGCCCGACGTCGTTGATCCCCCGCGCCACGCGCATCAGCGAGCCGTCGATGGCGTTCGGCGAGGCGTGCTGCTCCAGGACCGTGGTCGTTCCCGCGCACAGCGCCTCGAGCGCCCCGGCCGCGGCCGCCGCCTGCACCGCGTCCAGGTCCAGCGCCTGCTGCAGACGCCACCAGGTCGCCTTCTGCAGCGCCTCGAAGTCCTCCGAAGGCATCGCCGGGACCGGCATGCCGCGGGCCAACGTGGCGTAGAGCTGGTGGCGCGCCGAGACCAGGCCCGGCATCACCACCTTCCCTGCGAAGGAGATGACTTCGTCGCCCTCGTGGGCCGTCAGGTCCGGTCCGCGGGCGACGATGTGGCTCGCCTCGATGCGGAGATCAGCGACCTCGACGGTCGCCGGCTCGAACTCGACCAGTGTCGCGCCCTTGAGGATCGTTCCCAATCGCCCCCGAGTCTCACCGAAGCTTTACAGATCGCACAACGAATTCTGTCCGGGACAAGGTCAGGGCAGCGGCATGCATGTCGCAAGACCGGGCGGGGGAGCCGCGTGAAGTATGCTCTTATGCGCCGAAAAGTGGATGAGTCCCACACTGGCACACCTATTGCTGGTTGATCCGAACCTTTACCAGGGCGACTCTCGTTCGCCACTTTCCTGTCGCACGGAGCCAGCATGTTCCATCGCCGCGTGGTCACACTTGCTTCGGTGCTCGCCCTCCTCGCCGCGTGTGGTCCGACCGAAGATGTGACAGCGGAGTACCAGCGACAACGGACTGACATCGTGGGTGGCAGCGTCGCGAACGGCGATCCCGCGGTCGTGGCGCTCGCGGTCCTCTACGGAAGCGAGTACCTGGAGTACTGCACTGGAACCCTGATCGGCCCCAGGACAGTCCTCACCGCGGCGCACTGCGACTTCCCCTATGGAGAGCAGGCCCGCTACTTCGTCGTCTTCGGCACGTATGTGGCGTCCCCGTCCTTTGCCGTGCCGATCACCGACTTCATCCCGCACCCGATGTACTCGCGGCAGCGCAGTGTGAACGACATCGCGGTCGTCAAGCTGGCCACTGCGGTCACCGCCGTCTCCCCCATCGGCATCAACCTGACCCCGCTGGACAACACCTGGCTGGGCAAGTCGATCCGGCACGTCGGCTTTGGCAACACGAGCGTGACCAATGGCAATGCGACTGGCAGTGGCACCAAGCGGGAGGTCATCTACGGCATTCGCGAGATCCTCCAGGAGGTCATCGAGTCCGGAACGAGGGGCAAGCAGACTTGCACCGGCGACTCCGGCGGTCCCGGCTTCATCACGCATCCGGGCAGCACCACCGAGGTCGTCGCCGGAGTGGTCTCCTTCGGCGACGCGGACTGCACCGTCCAGGGGTACGACGCCAACGTGGCGACCTACGCCACCTGGGTCCTCAACACGATGTCGGCCTGGGACGGTCCGAGCTGCATCGAGGACACCCGGTGCAAGCAGGGCTGCACCCCGGTGGATCCGGACTGCGCGTGCATCGAGGACAACGTGTGCAACCCGCAGTGCTACAACCTCGACAAGGATCCCGACTGCCCGAAGAACTGCGCGGCGGACGGCATCTGCGCCGTGGGCATCTGCCCGACCCCGGACGCGGACTGCGTCGACGAAGGTCAGGTCTGCCAGCGTGAGGAGCAGTGCCTGTGGCGCGCGTGCGTAGGCGATCCTCAGCACCCCGACACCTACTGCTCCAAACCGTGCAGCTCGGATCCAGAGTGCACCGTCGACGGGATGGAGTGCGCGAACGGCTACTGCCAGTATGCACAGCGGCCCGTCGCGAACATCGGCGAGCCGTGCACGCCGGACACCCTGTGCATGTACAGCGTGTGCGCCGGTACCACGCTTCAGGCGCTCCGCTGCCGGGTACCCTGCACGGGTCCGGGGACCTGTCCGGGGACGACCCAGACCTGCATCGAGGGAGCGACCGGCGAGCTCTACTGCGCCGAAGCGAATGAGCTGCAGCCGCAGAACCCCAGCGAGAACGTCAACCCGAACGTCGCCCTTCCGATCGGCACGCAGTCCGGCAGCCCGAAGGCCACCGGCGGATGCAGCTCGAGCGCGGGAGGCCCGTGGTGGCTGGCCCTGATGGCACTCGGCGGGCTCGTGCTGCGCGGCCGTCGGGTGCGCCGCGCCGTTGCCGCCGGTGCGGTGGGGAGCTTCCTGGCGCTGGGCGGCTGCGGTCCCACCGGGCAGGACGCGCCCGTTTCGTCGGAGCTCACCACCGAAGCGAAGGAGATCGTGGGCGGAAGCGTGAACAACGGCGACCCCGAGGTCTTCATGCTGATGATGCACTACGACGACGGGACCGGCTCCAGCTGCACCGCCACGCTGATCGGAAAGAGCACCCTGCTGACCGCCGCGCACTGCGTCGATCCGCGGCTCGCCGAGGCCGACAGCGTGCGCATCTGGGCGGTCAACCGGACCAACGCCATGGAAGCGCCGCAGTCGGAGTGGATCGAGATCGACGAGACGAAGATCCATCCGGGCTGGAACCCGTTCGGGAGCAACCTGGGGAACGACATCGCGATGGCGAGGCTCGAGCGCTCGCCCGGGATCACCCCGAAGGCGTGGAACACCAGCAGCGTGGACGGCCTGAGGCAGAAGCCACTGCGCGCGGTCGGGTACGGCATCACCAGCAACGCGAACCAGGGCTCGTCCGGCATCAAGCGCCACGTGAACCTGGTGTTCGATCGGATCGACAGCACCCACATCTTCCTGGGCGACTGGAGCGGCAAGGGCGTGTGCCACGGCGACTCCGGCGGCCCCACGTTCCACACCTTCCCCGACGGGATCGAGCGGGTCGTCGGCGTCCACTCCTACGATGCGAGCGGCGACTGCGTCTATGGCGGAGACATCCGGGTCGACGCGTACCAGGACTTCGTGCAGCAGTGGCTGGACACCTGGGAGGAGCCCTCGTGCGCCGAGGACGGCCGGTGCAAGGCGACCGGGTGCGCCACCTTCGACGTCGACTGCTACTGCGTGGCGGACGGCGCGTGCACCGCGGACTGTAGGGACCTGTCGACGGATCCCGACTGTCCCGCGAACTGCGCGGCGGACGGCGTGTGCGCGGAGAGCACCTGCCCCGTCCCCGACGAGGACTGCGTTCTCGACGGCGAGAGCTGCACGAGCGAGGAGCAGTGCCAGAGCCGGATCTGCATGAGCGATCCCCAGCACCCTGACTTCTACTGCTCGCGGCCGTGCGCGACGACGCCCCAGTGCCCGGCGGGGATGGAGTGCGTGCCCGGGGCGCAGGTGTGCCAGTTCGTACAGGTGATCGAAGCAGGCAAAGGCGAGGCCTGCACGCCGGGAGAGAGCCGCTGCGCGCAGGGCACCGTGTGCACCGGAGCGACCAGCGCGACGGCCCACTGCGAGGTGCCGTGCACGACCGCGACCGAATGCCCCGCCCAGAACACCTGCGCGATCGGGCACGACGGGACCACGAAGTATTGCAGGGCGCCCGAGGCGACGCCGGTGGTGCTGCCGACCGGGAACAACGTGGCTGCGAAGCCGGGGACCGGCTGCGCTGCGGTGGGCGGGGTGCCGATGTCGGCGTTGGTGCTGGCGCTGGCGGGCGTGCTGAGCCGGCGGAAGAGGTCGTAACGGCGGGTCGGCAGTTGGCAGTTAGCAGTTAGCAGTTAGCAGGCGGATGCGCAG
>JBAWAM010000968.1:0-2082 GCA_049589315.1 Myxococcaceae bacterium | reverse complement strand
TCCCTGGCGCCGCTCACTCAACCTCCGTCGCCACACCCCTCACACAGGGGTGACATTCTCACGGAACAGTTAGGGTGACATTTTCACTGGACAGCTACAGGCCGGCTGTGAGCTTCCTGGGGCCGTTTGGGCGCCTGCCGGGTCAGCCGTCCGGGTGGCCCGTGGACTCTCGGGTGAGTCTCCTCGGGGAGCGTCAGTGGCCGTGTCCCGAATGATGTGGAAAAGGCTTCTCGGGGATCGGAGCACGTTGGGCTCGGATCGCGGGCGACGCCCGATTTCGGGGGATACCAGGATATGGGTCGCCCCGTCAAACGGGATCCTGAGGCAATTGTGCGATTGCGGAATTGAGGCCATTGGCGTCAGGCGGCCTCTTCCGCCTTCGGCGCCGGGATCGTGAACGCGAGGGCCATGTCGTGCCAGCCCTCGAGCTTCCGGAAGGAGATCTGCCCTGAGGCCATGAGGCCATAGAGCAGAGCCAGGGCGGCATCCGCCGTGGGAAAGCTCCCTTGAGTCTTCACCCGACGCCGGAACTCGAGATGCAGACGCTCAATGCTGTTCGTCGTGCGCCAGCTCTTCCACTGGCTCCGGGGGTAGCGGAAGAACGTGAGCAACTCGGCCCCCGCCTCCTCCAGGCTGGTGACAGCCGCCAGGCAACCCTTGGTCCACTTCTTCACGAAGGCCAGGTACGCGCGCCGGGCGGCGGCCCCGTCTTCGGCGAAGACGATCGCGTGGTAGTCGTCGCGGAGCTCGTCATGGAGCCGCCGCGGGGCATGGGTCAGCAGGTTCCGGAGCTTGTGGACGGTACACCGCTGGATCGCCGCCGCCGGCCACGTCCGTTCGACCGCGGCGCGCAGCCCCTTGCCCCCATCGAGGACGCAGAGCTGGGGCGCGCGCACGCCCCGAGCGGCCAGGTCCTCGCAGACCGCCGCCCAGGCCTCGGCACTCTCGCTCCCGCGGAGCGACAGATGCACCAGGACCTTCTGGCCGCTCCGCTGCACTCCCAGGACGGCCAGCACCGGGACCGGGCTCACGCGCCCGCCCAGCCGCACCCGCAGGTGAAAGCCATCCAGGTAGAGGGCGACGAGATCGAGATCGGACAGCGTCCGCGCCCGCCAGGCCTCGAGCTGGGCTTTCAACCCCTGGACGATCCGGCTGATCGCGCTCTTCGACAAGGCCCGGCCCTGCAGCAACGGTTTCAGGGCGCCACGGATCCGGCGTGTGTTCGCCCCGCACAGGTAGGCCTGCAGGACGGCCTCGTTGACCTGCCGCATCCGCCGAGCGTAGGCCGGCAGGACCTGGCTCTGCCATTCGGTGGCGGCGCTGGCTCCGGCCTGCAGACGGGCCCGGGGCACGGTCAGCGTCACGGCGCCCACCGGGCTGGTGATCGTGCGCACCTTCGACCCGTGGCGATACCCCACCCGGCTCCCGCCACGCGCGTACGGGGGACCGAGCACCGCGGCGAGCTCCACGGCCACGAGGTGTTCAATGGCCTGCCGCACCACGCTCAGCATGTCGGCCTGCAGGGCGGTGGCCCAATCGATGTCGGCCGGCTTGTCCGCGGTCGTCTTCTGTGGCAACGTCGGCATCGGCGTATCTCCTCTCGGTGCGCCCCGCCAAGGGCGTCAACGGTTGGTGGTCTCCAATCCACCGAGAAGATACGCCATTTCTCTTTTCCACAACTATCGGGACGCCGCCCGGCATGGGGTGACACTCTCACTGAACAGTTAGCCCATGACATTCTTATGGACCAACAGCACTTTGCCGCCGCTTCCTTGACGCCACTTCGGATGTCCTGTAGCCTTAAGTGCTTTTCGCGATTCCCCCACGAGATTCCGAGAGGATCCAATGTTCGAAGCCCTGACGCAGCGTCTCGAGGCGATCTTTGACCGCCTCCGGGGTGCCGGCCGCCTGACCGAGGAGAACATCCAGGAGGCGCTCCGGGAGGTGCGGGTCGCCCTCCTCGAGGCCGACGTCAACTTCAAGGTCGTCCGGTCCTTCGTCGAGCGGGTCCGCGAGAAGGCCGTGGGGCACGAGGTCCTCCAAAGCCTCACGCCGGGTCAGCAGGTGGTGAAGATCGTCCAC